>CAVIBE010000134.1:0-4198 GCA_963640885.1 Oscillospiraceae bacterium
ATAAATTTCTGTGCTTCTTTTCTGGCTCCGATTGCAGCAGCCTGATTTTCAGGATATACAACCTTAATTCCCATTGTTGTCAGTAATTCCTGTGGTGCAATTGATGTCGCCCAGGCTACTAATTCGCCGTTTTCTTTTGCGTCCAAAGCGCTCTGATAATGATCCGCCATAAGATCATTGAGCATCTGTTTTGACGAAAGTTTTTCTTTCTGTTCCAAAGATAATGCCCTCCTTCATTTTTACGTGTTGAGACAAAATACCCAAAAGCATAACTAAAAAATACCGTCAAGTTTGATGCCTTTTTTGATAAATTACCAATATATATGCATCTGTTTCGCCGGCTGTATTACCTTTTGGTATGTATTCTATAGTTAAGCTTAGTATACTATGATTCACAATTCATTTCAAGGGATATTTCTAATGTTTTTGAAAGCCTTTACATTAATTTTTAGGGCTTTTTTTGCCATTTTTTCGTTTTTCCAAACAAATTAACCTGCCTTTTGCGGCAGGTTAAGCTTCAGTTGACTATATTTAAAATATCAAAAATTTATTTTATCTTTATCCTATCTTATCATCGTTCCCGCGCCTTTATGCGAGAACAATTCTATTAAAATAGAATGTGGCACCCGTCCGTCAAGGATGTGAGCTCTTCGCACCCCTCCGCGTATAGCCTGCACACAGCAGTCAATCTTTGGTATCATGCCTCCGCTGATAATTCCTTCATCTTTTAATGCCTTAACGTCTTCCGGATAAATTTCGCTTATCAGCGTACTTTCATCAGACGGATCTCTCAAAACACCACTCACATCAGTCAGCAGTATGAGCTTTTCAGCTTCAAGAGCAATCGCAAGCTCCGAGGCAGCCAGGTCAGCATTGATATTGTAGCTTACGTCTTCGTCCATGCCCTGAGCCACACTCGATACCACAGGAATATAATGATTTTCAATGGCATTTTGTATGAGCTGCGGGTCTATTTTCACGATTTCGCCGACAAGACCGTATTCATGACCGTTTTTTGCTACAAATTTTTTAGCTTTTATCGTGCCGCCGTCTATTCCGCACAGCCCGATAGCTTTGCCTCCCTTTCGATTAATTGTGCTGACAAGATTCTTGTTTACTCTGCCGCACAAAACCATCTGAACTATATCCATAGTCTCTTCGTCTGTGCATCTCAACCCGTCGACAAACTTGCTCTCCTTGCCGGTCTTATTGAGCATTTCATTTATATCCGGACCGCCGCCATGAACCAGCACGACTCTTATTCCGACCAGAGAAAGCAAGATAATATCGTCCATTACCGCATCTGCCAACTCTTCATTTATCATCGCATTTCCGCCGTACTTTATGACGATGGTTTTTCCGTAAAATTTCTGTATATATGGCAGAGCTTCAATAATTATCTGTGCCTGCTCCACACGCGAATATGCTGTCATTGTGCTGTCCTCCTTAGGTTCTGTAATCTCCGTTAATCTTCACATAATCATAAGTAAGATCACAGCCCCATGCTGTTACTTCGTAATTTCCTTCTTCCATAGTTATGTCTATAATCACGTCTTCTTGCGCCAGTATTTTAGATGCCAGCTCTTCATCAAAAGTCAGACCTTTTCCGCCGACACAAACGTCAAGTTTTCCTGCCTCAGAAGCGAAAGCCACAGTTACCTTTGCCGGGTCAAACTCAGCTCCCGAATATCCCATAGCGCATAAAACCCTGCCCCAGTTTGCGTCCTCGCCGAACATTGCTGTCTTTACCAGCGGCGACCTTATTACAGACTTGGCAATATGCTCTGCTTTTGCTTCGCTGTCTGCGCCCTTAACAATGCAAGTTATCAGCTTAGTCGCTCCCTCGCCGTCCTTAGCTATTTTTATTGCAAGAGTCTGCGCTACATATTTCACAGCCGCCTTGAACTTATCATAAGCTTCGCCCTTTTTATTTATCTCGGCATTTCCTGCCATTCCATTGGCAAGAAGTATACAGGTATCATTTGTCGACGTATCTCCGTCAACACTTACCCTGTTAAAAGTAACTCTCACGCAATCTTTAAGTATTTCTTTAAGCATATCAGGCGCAACTGCCGCATCTGTGGTTATAAACGCAAGCATCGTTCCCATGTTTGGATGTATCATCCCGGAACCTTTGGCAATGCCGCCTACAGTTATCGTTTTTCCGTCAATTTCTATTTCGACACAGGCCTTTTTTTCTATGAGGTCAGTTGTCATTATAGCGGACGCTGCATCGTCTCCTCCGTTTTCAGAAAGAGCTGAGGTTACGACAGGAAGCCCTTTAACTATAGCATCAATATTTATCTCATATCCAATAACCCCTGTTGACGCAACCAAAACCTCATCCGGATTAAGTCCGAGAATTTTTGCAGTCTCTACACACATAGTCGCAGCATGCTTTTCGCCATTTGGCGCACAAGCATTAGCATTTCCGCTATTGCATACAATGGCTTTTGCTTTGCCATTCTTAACGTTTTCCATTGACAAATATACAGGCGCAGCCTTCACCTTATTTGTTGTAAAAGTTGCTGCCGCCGAACACATGGTGTCAGATACGATCAGCGCCAAATCCTTTTTTTCAGGACTTGCTTTTACGCCGCAATGTATGCCGGCAGCCTTAAATCCCTTAGGCGTGCTCACTCCTCCGTTTATTATCTTCATACTCTCTTATCTCCTTAAAAATATCAACTCAGACCAGACCGAGCATAAGCTCCATATTCTGAACCGCCGCTCCCGAAGCGCCTTTGCCCAGATTGTCAAACATTGACGCAATCAGGGTCTGCTCCTCGTTTCCGCTTACCACTATGTCTAAATAATTCGTTCCGACATTCCTGTTTGACTCCAGGATTCCTCTCGGATCTATGAAACCCTCTCCCGCATAAGGCAAAACCCGTACATATTTTTTTCCAGCATAATGCCCGGATAAAAATTCATGTATCTGGCGAGGAGTCATTTTCTTTTCCAGCATATCATTATTCAGACCGATGGTCGTGGTCATTCCCGAATGATAATCTCCGATTATCGGGAAAAACAAAGGTTTTCGTTTCAAACCCGTAACCGCCATCATTTCCGGAATATGCTTGTGGTTCAAAGTAATAGCGTATTCTCTGCAGCTGTTCAGCCGCTCGTCTGTTCTCTCACTCTCATATTCTGTTATCATTTTCTTGCCGCCGCCGCTATAGCCCGTCAGCGAATGGCAGCTGATCGGATAATTTTCATTAATTATTCCGCTCATCACTAAAGGGGCTATGATGGAAATGAACCCGGTCGCATGACAACCGGGATTGGCTGTCCGCTTTGAATTTCTGATTTTCTGCTCCTGGGTCTCATTTAATTCCGCAAATCCATAAACCCACTCAGGATCTGTCCTGTGCGCAGTCGATGCATCTATTATCTTCACTTCGGGATTTTCAACCAGCGTCACCGCTTCAACAGCAGCCGCATCCGGCAGACACAAAAATACAAGATCCGCTTCGTTAATCATTTGCTTTCTTGCTTGTGTATCTTTTCTCAGGCTTTCGTCCAAAAGCATCAGCTCAATGTCCGTTCTGCTGCCCAGTCTCTCAAAAATCTGGAGACCGGTAGTTCCTTCCTTTCCATCAATAAAAATTTTCGGTTTCAACTCTATCACACTCTCTATAAAATATTATCATCGGTCAATCTAATTCACTTGCCCGATTGCTAACGAGGTCAAGTATACTACTTTATGTATATTTATGCAAGTATTTTTTATAAATATACACGATATTTTTCAAAGATTTTACGAAAACCACTTTACGCTTCATTAATAATATGCAATCAAATCTCAATCAAATATTGATGATGCCGCGAATTTAATATATAATTGATTCTAATAATTTAATTCAGCCGCCGGATTTCAAAGTTTTTGTCGGTGCTTCGGAATTTTTCCATTTTGTAAAGAGGGTTGTGAAAAGATGGTTTCATCAGGAATAGTAGAAATAGATATACACGGTCTGACAAAAGACCAGGCGAGGGTCGTAATAGACAGCCGTTTGAAAAAAGTCAAGGGCAGTGTCTATCGCCTGAGAGTAATACACGGATATCGCGGAGGTACGGAGCTTAGGAAAATGGTTCGCAGCGTATACAAAAATCATCCTAAGGTTATACGTATTGAATTTGGTCTAAACCAGGGCGAAACCGATCTCGTTTTAAAAGAGCTGTTCTGATTTTATCGCAG
>CAVIBE010000135.1:0-5683 GCA_963640885.1 Oscillospiraceae bacterium
TCAGCCGACGGAGCAATCGTTCCATCGCCCATGCCATTTATGATGCCGCTCTGTGCAGCCCACAATAACGCCTTCTGAGCATATTCACTGATCGCGCTTGAATCTGAGAAGCCGATATCACCATTTACCTCAGGAGAACCGACATATCTGTAAAGCATTGTAGCAAGCTGCTCTCTCGTCACCACTGCCGTCGGATTCGTTCCGTCAGAAATATAATTCTTAACAGCCCATTCAGTACCCTTCTCATACCAGGTTGCGCCGCCAGTCGTATTTTCACCCGCCAGACGCGCAAGAACCGTATTAACCATTCCGCGAGTCGTCGGTTCAGCTACACCGAAAGTATTATTGCCGACACCGTTGAACAGGTCACGGGAAGCAACAAAATTAACTTCATCCTTACTCCAGTGGTTTCTGGTATCAACAAAATCCTTGGAATTGTCAACAATCTTAACCGTCACATTACCGCTAACGCTTATCGTAACACCATTTTCCGTAGGAATAGTTGTCTTAACGATTTCCTCAGTTCCGTCCTCCCTAACGATTACAGCAACCGTACCAGAATTGGCATCTGTAACAGGAACCTCAACCTTAATCGTGTTTACCGCATCTGTAGAACCACTCGATTTAACATCTATTTTGATCTCTACAGTCGGAGCAGTCTTAACGTCAGTCGTCGCCTTAACTTCAACAGGAACAGTTACAGCTGTATTTTCTTTTTGAGCAGTCTCAACAGCCTTTGTGCTTATCTCAGCCTCAGCCTTAACTGTAGCCTCGCCTTTAGAATCAGTTACAGTTGTCGTTGTACCGATAGAACCATTTGCGTCAGTTGTCTTAGAGGTTTCAGTCTTTGTAGTTGTGCCGTCTTTAGCTGTCTCAACCTCGCTTGTAACTTCAGTCTTTGTACCATCAGTTTTAGTTTCAGTCTTAACTTCTGTTGTTACCGATGAACCGTCAGTTTTTGTCTCTGTCTTTGTCTCAGTAGTTGTGGTAGATCCGTCGGTATTTGTGGTAGTTTCTACCTTAGTGCCATCCGACTTAGTCTCAGTCGTGGTTGTTGAACCATCGCTGTTTGTGCTTGTATTTTTATCAGTTGTTGTGCTTGAAGATGAGCTACCACTTGACGAGCTTTTCTTAGTAACCGTATAACCAATTATAGTATCAGCACCAGTCGCATCCTTTACGTAAACCGGTGACAGATATGATCGTCCATTGCCAGTTACAGCGTTAAGCTTTGTGCTGTCAGTACTGTCGATTACAATTGAAGCACCGCTGTTTGTTGCTGTGAACGTTAAATTTTCAAATTCATTATCACCAACCATGCCGCTGGCAATATTAATTTTGTCATTAGCGTTCATTGTTGCAATAACCTTTGAACCACTTCCCACTGAAACGGTATTAGCATTGCTTATCAGTTTATCGCCATCACTCGTGACCGCAATGCTCACATCGCTGCCTATGTCAGAATCAAATTCATATTCCATATTGCCGATCTTGACCCTGCCACTTTCGAGACAATACACGGTGTCCTTATTGTCGCCAGCTACAACGCTAATCAAGCTATCGTCGTCATTAGCAAAACTGGTAATTTTCACCCCGCTCTTTCCTGTCGCACTGGCGCTGCCGCCGAGGAGCGCCGCACCATTCACAAGCTTAACCTCGCCGTCCGTAAACGTAACGATCCCTTTTTTGTCAACGCTGAGCGTTGCATCGGCTGTTGCTTCATTTGTGTCTCCGGTTTCATACTCGTCGGTGTAAGTCTTTATGCTGTCGCCCGCTTTCAGCGTTGCGTCGGTTACAGGCGTAACGCTCTCGCTGATGATCTCGATCGTGTCAGCGCCTGTGTTGTTGCTTGCATCCTCCAATGCCGCCCCAAGGGTGGTATATTTAGTCTCGCCGATTTTAGCCTCATAAAGGTTCAGAACCAGGTGGAGGGTTGAATCCTTTGGGATACTGTAGTCTTGCAATGTATTTCCGTCTTCCAACTCTTGCCCCGCAAAATAAAGATGCTGCTTGGATTGAAGGATGGATTCTTTATCCTGAATCTTTGCCTTTACATCTTCGATACGGTCAGTGGGTTCCATCTCAAGGGTAATATGCTTGCCGTCGAGAGTTTTTACAAAAATCTGCATTGCGTTTGCTGTTATCGGCACAAGGCAGAGCATTAAGCAAAGCAGCAAGCTTAGCAGCCTTCTTCCTGTTGTTCTCATTAAATTACCTCCGTTTCTATATTTGAAGCAAAATTCGTCAGGAACGACACGCAGGTCGTTCCCGACAAAAAATCGTTGAAAAATAGGCGTTTGCCGCGGAACGGTTTAGAACCGTTCAAACGGAACAGTCACGGACAGTTCCCTACGAAAAACGTTGAAAAATGCACGTTTATACGATGCGGTGGTAATACGGCTCGGCGGGCGTTTGCTTTTTTATTTAACCTTACAACAAGTCAACTTTATGCAGAACCACTGCCATTTCTGCTCTCGTCATCATTGTTGTAGGCGCAAAAGTACCGTCATTATAACCGTTTATAACTTTCGCTTTCACAAGAGTGCCTACAGACGATTTAGCATAATCCGCGATATTTTTCTTGTCGCCGAATTTGCTTACATCAGAATCTTCCGTCAAAGTTTTCTTACCGGTCTTTTGAATCGTCCTGTAAATCAGCACCATCGCATCCTGCCTTGAAAGGCTTTCATCCGGATTGAATTTTCCGTATGCACCCTGAGCAATACCCAGTTTCTTTGCCACGCCTATAGCCTGATAATAGTAGCTGTCCTTCGGAACATCAGAGAAATTTGAATCCGCTGTTCCGGAAAGTCCGAACGCTCTGTAAAGCATGAGCATGAAATCGCCCCTGCTTATTTTAGCAGCCGGATCGTAATTAAGCCCGGAGCCGTTGCTCTGCTTGCCCTTTACAACACCTTTTTTATACAAATAGTCTATGTCAGATGCCGCCCAGGAATAATCCGTTGTAACATCCTTAAAATAGTCCGAGCCTTTTTTATTCGTATTATCAGGCACAGTCTGGTCTTTTGTAACGGTAATCGTTACCGTGCCTTTATAATTATCGCCTTTCGCATCATAGGCCGTATATTTTAAATTAAAGCTGCCCGAAAAGCTGCTGTTCGGCACGAAGCTTACCTTGCTCACAAGATCGCTTCCTGATCTGTAGTATTTGCCGCCAGAGCTTACAACTGTGCCTTTGTTCTTGTCGCTCACATAGTCATAATAAAGTATACCATAAGTTCCTGACGGTATGTCAAATTTTATATACTCGAAATTATCGCCGTCAACGGCTTTAAATTTAGTATTTATGTCATTTGAGCTAAGCAACAACGTGCCGCTGTTTTTAATGCTGTACGAAAGGTTTCCGATGGAATCCGATGAGCCTACGATAATCTCAACTGTTCCCGTATATGAATGATTCCCGCTGTCATATGCTCTGTAATTTATCGAAACCTTGCCATTAAATCCTTTTTTAGGAACAAAGCTTATCTTTTCTATCAGCTTATTGTCGCTTCCTGTTCTGTAATACTTTGCAGTATCGGTTACTAATGTATTATTGCTGCTTGAGCTTGAATAATTATAGTACATAATACCGGTTGTAGCCGACGGAGTTTCAAACTTTACATAATCCAGATTATAATTGCTGACTTTTGTCAGAGCCGACTTGAAATCGCTGAGCTTAAATGCAACTTCAGCGCCCATAGACGTTTCATAAGATATTTTTTTCATATCCGTATTGCTGCTGTCATCGTCCGATACAGTTATCTTAACTCTGCCTGTAAAGTTTTTGCTGTTAGTATCTCTTGCCGTATAATTGAGATAAAAACTGCCTGTATATGAAGTTTTAGGCACGAAAACTATATCAGAAATATCGCTCTGGCTTCCACTCGGGCTTTCGTAATATTTTGTGCTGTCGCTGACAGAATCTCCGCTGCCTGTCGAGCTTTTATATTCATAATAAAATTTGCCTTTACTCGAAGCTATGTCCGAAAAATCAAAGCGGATATAGTCTACTTTTTTAAGCACCGATTTAAAATCTGAGCTCTTAAATTTAAGATAGCTGCCTGATTCGACTTTATATGTAACATCCGATAAGTCTTTGTCGCTGCTGTCAGTTCCCACAACCGTCAGCACAATTTTGCCCTCATATCCGTATTTGTTTGAATCATATGCCGTATAATAGATGGTCGCTGTTCCGTCCGCCGACGAAGAAGATCTGAATTCTACATCCGCCAGTCTTTTGCTCGCATCAGAATCATAATAGTATTTTGTAGAGTTTGTCACCTTCGTGCTGCCGCAATACAAAGTTCCCTTGCTTACCGATGAAGCGTTTGTAAATACAACATAGTCTATATCATTTCCGGACACGCTTTTAAAATAACTATTCATAGTTTTGCGCGGCATAGCATAGGTCTGTCCGGCATCTATTTTTGCCGTTATATTGTCTATGTTAGATGACGCAAAAGAAAAGCCTACCTTGCCGTCATAGCCGAGGCTGTTTTCATCATATACAGTATATTCTACCGAATCGCTTCCTGACGCACTGCTGTTTGGAACGTAGGTTACATTTCTGATAAGGTCTGTATAAGAATACTCTTTGTTCTTTGCAACTGCCGTTTTATTTCCCTTATAATCTAAATACAAAGTGCCTTTTGATGGCAAAGAAACGAAGATAAATTTTTCAAAATTTCCGCTGCTTATTCCGGTCGCAGCTTTAAATTTATCATTTATTGTGCTTACAGGAAAATCAATAGCCTGTTTTGTGGCTGACACATCGGCCTTTATATCTGCAAGTGTTGGTTTTGATATTGTTATCGTCAGCTTGACTGTTCCCACAGAATCAGAGTTACCGCTCTCATAATATTTTATGTCATATTGCGCAGAGCCGGTTGATGATGAGGTATACGTCACGGAGCTTAAATCGGCATAATTTATATCTGAGCCGAGAGTATAATCGGTTCCTCCTACTTTAAAAGTACCTTTTACGCTGCCGCTGCTCACTATTACGACTTTATCAAGCTCGTTTCCGTCATTTCGGCTGTATTTATCGGTAAAATCAGCTAATGTGAAGTCGGCGCTGCTTTTTGCTGTTATTTTCTTTGTAATGCTTCCGCTTGCGGATGCGGCTTTTTTAGCTGCGCGTTCGACTTTGACAGTATAAACAGAGGTATACGAATTTTCGCCTACCTTATATGACGCTGGTGCTGTTATATAATTTCCCGGTTCTACAGTCGCTGCTCCTGAGGGCCAATCCATATGTGGATCGCTTACAGATGTGTTCCATGTAATCTTAATGTTTTTTACATTAACGCTGCCCGTTGTTTCATACGGAACAGTAAGAGTTATCTCTTTGCTTGACTGAGATAGCTGAACGTTGTAGCTGCTGTTGTCATGTGAGACGGCTGTAACTACGGACATATTGTTGTAATCAGTGGGCCCATCCGCCCAAATCATTTGCGGAATGCCCATCACGACCATAGTCAGAGCCAATATTAATGCCATGCCTTTCTTAAATTTCTTTTCCATTAATAACCCCTTCTTTCTACAAATAATAAACTGCAAAATCTCCCTTTAAGCGTCCATATTTATGCCTCAATTTTATCACACTCATAAGAAGAGGAATATTACATATTCTTAAATTATTGTTACTGAAACGTTGCAAACAGGGTTGGAACGGACGCAG
>CAVIBE010000136.1:0-3549 GCA_963640885.1 Oscillospiraceae bacterium
GCATTGTGTAGATTGGATTACTTCATTAGGTATCAGCAGAGACAGCATCAGACTTCGTGACCACGAAAAGGAAGAACTTTCGCATTACAGCAATGCGACTACAGATATTGAATTCATGTTCCCGTTTGGTTGGGGTGAATTATGGGGTATCGCAGACAGAACTGACTTCGACCTTAAACAGCATACTCAGTTCTCAGGTGAGGACATGGTATATGTTGATTCGGAGAATGGTGATAAGATTACTCCATATTGTATAGAGCCTTCACTCGGAGCAGACAGAGTAACACTTGCTTTCCTGGTTGAAGCATACGATGAAGAAACTCTTACAAATGATAAGGGACAGACAGATACAAGGGTAGTTATGAGATTCCATCCTGCTCTTGCACCTTTCAAAGCTGCTGTGCTTCCGCTTCAGAAAAAACTTGGTGAAGAAGCAGAAAAACTCCATGCTGAACTGTCAAAATACTTTATGGTCGATTATGACGTAACGGGAAGCATAGGCAAACGTTACAGAAGACAGGATGAGATCGGCACACCATATTGCATTACCTTTGACTTTGAATCACTTGAAGACAAGTGTGTTACAATCAGAGAAAGAGATACTATGGAACAGATCAGACTCCCGATCGATCAGGTAAAAGACTTTATTGAAGAAAAAATCTTTTTCTAAAGTCGTCTAAAACAGTTTCAAGAAATTTTGATTTCTTTTAAGAATAGTTTATTTGAAAAAATTACAGAAATCTAGGAGGATTTAATCATGGGAAAACAGTATGTATTTGCTTTTGAAGAAGGTAATAGAGATCAGAGAAACCTTCTTGGCGGTAAAGGAGCTAACCTTGCGGAAATGACTAACATTGGTCTGCCTGTTCCTCAGGGCTTTACAATTACCACAGAAGTATGTACAAGATACTATGAAGAAAACAAAACGATTGGTGCTGACATTCAGGAGCAGATTGCTAAAAATCTTAAAGCTCTTGAAGAAAAGACAGGAAAAACTTTAGGCGGAAAGGACAACCCTCTCCTTGTTTCAGTTCGTTCCGGAGCGCCTATTTCAATGCCCGGGATGATGGATACAGTTCTTAACCTCGGTTTAAACCACGTTACAGTTGAGACTGTTGCAAAACTTACAGGCAACGAAAGATTTGCATATGACAGCTTCAGAAGATTTATTCAGATGTTCTCTGACGTTGTACTTGAGATTTCAAAGAGCAAATTTGATGCTATCTTTGATGGAAAGAAAAAAGAAAAGGGATATGAATTTGACTATGAACTTCAGCCTGAAGACCTTAAACTTGTCATCGAAGATTATAAAAAATTAGTAAAAGCAGAAAAAGGATTTGATTTCCCATTAGATCCTAAAGTTCAGCTGGACATGGCTATTGAAGCTGTATTCAGATCATGGAACAATGACAGAGCTATTCTTTATAGAAAACTTAATGGAATTTCCGACAGCCTCGGAACAGCTGTAAACGTTCAGTCGATGGTATTTGGTAACATGGGCGAAACATCCGGTACAGGCGTTGCTTTCACAAGAAGCCCGTCAGACGGAACAGCTAAGATTTTCGGTGAATTCCTCGTAAACGCTCAGGGCGAAGACGTAGTTGCCGGAATCAGAACACCTCAGCCGATTGCTGAACTCGAACAGTCATTCCCTGAAGTATATAAAGACTTCATGAGAATTTCTAATATTCTTGAACAGCACTATAAAGATATGCAGGATATGGAATTTACTGTTGAAAAGGGCAAGCTTTATATGCTCCAGACAAGAAACGGTAAGAGAACTGCTGCTGCTGCTGTAAAAATTGCTGTAGATATGGTAAACGAAGGCTTGATTGACGAAAAAACTGCTATAACAAGAGTTGAACCTTCAATGATAGATCAGCTGCTTCATCCTGCATTCGATGCTGCTGAACTCAAAAAAGCTACAAAGCTTGCTTCAGGACTTCCTGCTTCTCCGGGCGCTGCTTTCGGTCAGATTTACTTCAATGCTGACGATGCAAGCGTAGCTCACGAAGGCGGTCAGAAAGTTATTCTCGTAAGAACAGAAACTTCTCCGGAAGACCTTGCCGGCATGGTTGCTGCTGAAGGTATTCTCACTGCAAGAGGCGGTATGACATCTCATGCTGCTGTAGTTGCAAGAGGCATGGGTAAGTGCTGCGTATCAGGCTGCTCTGCTGCAAACGTAAACGAAGAAGAAAAAACTGTTAAATTTGGCGACAAAGTATTTAAAGAAGGCGACTTTATTTCATTGGACGGCACAGCAGGTGACGTTTATGAGGGCAAAGTAGGAACTATAGATCCTGAGCTTTCAGGAGATTTTGGAACAATAATGAAGTGGGCTGATGAAATCAGAACTCTTAAAGTAAGAACAAATGCTGACAATCCAAGAGATGCTGCTGTAGCTGTTAAATTCGGAGCAGAAGGTATCGGCCTTTGCCGTACTGAGCATATGTTCTTTGAAGACGAAAGAATCCCTAACGTAAGAAGAATGATCTTAGCTGATACTGTTGAAGAAAGAGTTGAAGCATTGAAGCTCCTGCTCCCATATCAGAAAGAAGACTTCAAGGGAATATACAAGGCTATGGGACAGCTGCCTGTTACAATCAGACTCCTTGACCCGCCGCTTCATGAATTCCTTCCACAGACTGATGAAGACATTAAGCATTTATCAGAACAGATTGGCGTTTCTTATGAAAAATTAGCTGCAAAAGTAGCTGAGCTTCACGAAATCAACCCGATGCTCGGTCACAGAGGATGCAGACTTGCTGTTACATATCCTGAAATCAGTGAAATGCAGGCTGAAGCTATAATGACTGCTGCTATCGAAGTTTCTAAGGAAACAGGCAAGGATATCGAACCTGAAATTATGATTCCTCTCGTTGGAATTAAGTCTGAGCTCGCTTATGTTAAGAAGGTTGTTGTTGATAAGGTTGAGGAAGTTATGGCAAGAGAAGGAAAGACTCTCAAGTATCATGTTGGTACAATGATTGAAATTCCAAGAGCTGCTTTAACTGCTGACGAAATTGCTGAAGAAGCTGAATTCTTCTCATTCGGAACAAATGACCTTACACAGATGACTTGGGGTTATTCCAGAGACGACGCCGGTAAGTTCATTAAAGAATACATGAACAAGAAGATTTATGAAGTAGATCCGTTCCAGAGCCTTGACCAGACAGGTGTTGGGAAACTCGTTAAGATGGCTGCTGAACTCGGCAGACAGACAAGACCTGACATCAAGCTTGGAATCTGCGGTGAACACGGCGGCGACCCTGCTTCAATCGAATTCTGCCACAAGGTTGGTCTGAATTATGTATCTTGCTCACCATACAGAGTGCCAATCGCAAGATTAGCTGCTGCACAGGCTGCTGTTAAATAAAAATATATATCAAAAGAGTTTGATTTTATGGATTTTGAAGTAATTTAACTCAAAATTGAATTAAAGGACCGTTTGAAGGATTATACATCTTTAAGACGGTCTTTTTTATAAGAAAATCTATTTGCGGCGCGGCCTGTTTTCGTCCATATAAATTACCACCGGGTAGAGTATAC
>CAVIBE010000137.1:0-848 GCA_963640885.1 Oscillospiraceae bacterium
CTGTTTGAATGACTATGATTATGTTCAGTTGCCATATGGCGAAGACAGAAAACCTGTGCCGCTGAAGATAATGAGTTATCCGAGGGTCATAAGTGAGAACGAATTTGAGAGAATAAAAGATACGATATATAGAGAAATGTTTGGAGAGGAAAGTGGATGTTGCAATTAAATAATAGTGTTGGGAGAGTCGGGAGATACCAGTTTTTTATAATTTTAGAATGTCTGATTTGGGGAGTGGGAAACCCGCTGACCAAGTTTGTTTATCTGGAAATGACGCCGTTTTGCTATATGGCGGTTCGTTTTATGCTCTCGTTTCTCGTATTTGTGCTGTTTTTTCATAAAAATATGCGAGGCGATTTGAGTTTTGAAAATATTAAAAACTGCGCGATTGTAGGTGTTTGCATGGGCGCGACGTATATTTTCGCCAATCTTGCGCTTAAAATTGCGATGGTTACGGTTGCGGGCTTTCTAATGGGAATTTCCGTGATTTTTACTTCGCTTATAGCGGTGATTTTTTTCAAAGCACGGCTGAGTAAAATTTTTACGTTTGCCATAATTGCAGTTATAGTGGGGATGTATTTGTTGTGCTGCGGCGGAACGGGCGATTTCGCCTTTGGCATCGGGGAGTTTTTTGCGCTTATGAGTTCGGTATGTATGGCGCTTACGTTGCTTACAAGTGCAAAGTTTATAAAGGATGTAAGTCCGTTTACGCTGTCGGCTGTGCAATGTCTTGTAACGGCGATAATTTGTTTTATTTTTGGCTTGATATTTGAAGATTTTTCGTGCATCCTGACAAAGGATGTAACGGCGTGGGTGATTTTGATTTATCTTGCGCTAGGATGTACGGT
>CAVIBE010000137.1:858-7188 GCA_963640885.1 Oscillospiraceae bacterium
ATGTACGGTTGCGGCGTTTATTTTACAGAATGTTTCAATCAAGCATTTGTCTGCAATTTTTGTATCGTTGGCATTTTGTACAGAGCCGATTTTTACGGCAATCGCATCGTTTATTATTCTTGATGAAAGGATAAAGTTCATGGGGATTGTCGGGAGTATATTGATTGTGATTGGTGTGGCGATTGCGTCGGTTATAAATGAGAAGGCGCAGGAGGAACAATCATAAGGGGTACGCAGGGAAAACTTTGAAAAATGCACGTTTATCACGAAACGGTTACGAACCGTTTCTTACGGATTCAAAGAGGCGGCATAAAAAACGGAACGACAGATGTTGGTCGTTCCGTTTGATAATACGTTAATATGCCAAAAAATTATGCTTCGTAATATTTGACATTGTGGAATCTCAGGAAAGATTTGATAATTTCCGCATTTATGCAAAGTCCGAGATTGAGCTTCTGAGGCTCCATTTCATGATTTGTCACCCTTGAGCCAAACTGCATTCCGTATACATGACCCTTTTCATCGAAAAGCGGAGCACCATTCATCCCTTTGAGCCCCGGCGTGCTCATTTCTATGCCGAATTTTCCATTAGCATCGCCGAGATATCTCGTAAGCATTCCCTCCATAGGAAATCTTGGAGAACCCGGTTTGCCGTCCTGAGTCCATTCGATAGTATCCTCAGAGTCGTTGAATCTGTAGTTTGTAAATTCCGGGAACGGGAAACCGAGCCTGCAAAGGAATTTGCCCTGTCTCACACCATCCGGATATTTTGAAAAAACAGCATGATTTTTATATTTGAGCTGAGTGAAATCATTGAATTTTATAATAGCGAGATCATATTGGCTGTGTTTGTGACAGGTATAACCAGACATTTTGTCTATGCAGTCTACAAACATATTTCTGGCCTGTACGATAGATTTGTCCGTATATTTGTATTTAGCTTCAAGCTCTTTGAGATGAGCCTCGTATTTTCGGTCTCTGGGTAAAGCGTCGCGCTCCTTCTTAAATTCGGTAAAGGTTTTTTCCATCTGACCCGAGGCTATGAGCAAATCCGCAAAGCTTTTTGTGGTAATCGCATAACCTTCGTCGTTTACAAAAAAGAGAGTTGCGGTAGACGTTAAAATTTTGTTATCGCCGTAAGCTCTTAATACGCTGTGAACCGATCTTGTGAATTGGGAAACTTTTTCTATTGCATCTTCAAACATTTAATCACATCCTTAGAGTAAGTATAATACTAATTTTAACAGCTTAGCGCTCAATACGCAAGGTTAAGAGGGTTTAGAGGGAAAAATACTTGAAAAAACTTGAAAATAGCAACAAAATACTTGCGATAAAATGGGAAAATCTAAAATTACAGGGATTATGCGGTAAAAATTTTTTAAAGTTTTTTGGATTTTATGATATTTATACGCGAATTTATAAGCTCCGGGCGTTGTCAGAAATATGTTTTTTAGGGAGCAATGGAGCGGATTTTGTGATAAAATATATGACAACGATCTGAAATGAGGTGTAGGATTATGAAAATAGTGGTAATTGGCGGCGGAGCTTCGGGAATGGCGGCGGCGATAACAGCGGCACGCAGCGGAGCAGAAGTCGTTCTGTTTGAAAAAGAAGAGCGGCTGGGGCGAAAAATTCCGGCAACGGGAAATGGCAAGTGCAATTTCAGCAACAATATATATGAAGGAAATGAATACAATGAGAATGCGTCAGAATTTGTGAAGGCTGCTTTTGAGGAGTTTTCGCCGCAGGATACTCTGAAATTTTTTGATGAGCTGGGAATATATCCGAGATTTGAGAGCGAGGGGCGTATTTATCCGGCATCCGAACAGGCGTCCTCCGTTTTGGACGTGCTGAGGATGGAAATCGAGAGACTTTCAAATATAGAGGTTGTATATAACCATTGGATAAAAGGAATTGTGGTAAAGAAAATCGGCGGATTTGCCATCGTATCGCATAAAAACATGAGGCTGTCGGCGGATAAGGTGATAATAGCCTGCGGCGGGAGAGCCGGAGCGCAATATGGCTGTGAAGGAGACGGTCACGCTCTTGCTGAAATGCTCGCCCATGAGGTGCTTGAACCGACGCCCGCGCTGGTTCAGCTGACTTCCGGTGAGGATTATTTTAAACAGCTTAAAGGAGTAAGAGCCAAGGGGAAGGTTACTCTGACGGCTGACTGTGGCGAGAATGGAGAAGAAACGACGGTATGCTCTGATAAGGGCGAAATTCAGTTTACTGAGCACGGAGTGTCGGGCATATGCGTGTTTAATATAAGCGGAAGAGCGACGAGGCTTATGTATGAAAAGAAAAAGTGCCATGTGATAATTGATCTTTTCCCGGAAATTTCCGAGGACGAACTCAAAGAAATCCTCATGCTCCGCCTTGAACGCTCAAAACACAAATCCTGTGAAGATTACCTTAACGGAATGATAAATAAAAAGCTGATTCCGGTTGTGATGAAAGCTTGCGGAGTTAAAAAGCTTACGGACAAGGCAGAAAAAATCACTGAGGAGCAGGTGGCGGGAATTGCTGATTTTATGAAAAACTGGTCGGTTGAGATAAACGGTTCAAAATCATGGAACGATGCGCAGACTACGTCGGGCGGCGTTGTTCTTGAACAGGTGAATCCGCATACTATGGAGTCAAAGCTCGTGGCGGGTCTTTATTTTGCGGGCGAGGTGCTTGATGTGGATGGCAAGTGCGGCGGTTATAATTTGCAATGGGGCTGGAGCAGCGGAGTTATAGCGGGAAGAAGCGCATCGGAGAGCAAAGAGGATGCTTAGAATACATGAAATAAAGCTGGAGCTTAATGAAAAAAAGGAAAGCCTGCCGTCTAAGGTGGAGCAAAAGCTGCATCTGCCAGCGGGTTCAATAAAGAAATGGAAAATAGTAAGAGAATCGGTTGATGCCAGACATAAAGACCGAATCAGAAGAATTTATACTATAGATTTTGAAGCGCCAAACCCGAAAAATATTTTAAAAAAGAACAAAAATGTTCGGGCTGTAGAGGTCGATACGCCGGCTGCATCCGCTACGCCCGGGACGAGTGAGGTTATAAAGCCGGATAAAAAGCTTAAAAACAGGCCTGTGATTGTGGGTTTTGGTCCTTGCGGTATGTTTGCCGGACTTTGGCTTGCCAGAGCCGGTTTCAGACCGCTCATTTTGGAGCGGGGAAGGCGCATAGAGCAGCGGATTTGTGATGTCAAGGCTTTTTGGAAAGAGGGCAGGCTAGACCCTGTGTCAAATGTTCAATTTGGCGAGGGAGGAGCAGGCGCTTTTTCGGACGGCAAGCTTAATTCGGGCATAAAAAATTCATATCGCACTCAGTTTGTTTTAGAAGAAATCGTAAAGCATGGCGGACCTGCAGAAATTCTTTATAAACAGAATCCTCATGTGGGGACTGATATTTTGCGCGAGGTCGTCGTGTCGGTTAGAAAGGAAATTGAGGAGCTTGGCGGAGAGTTTTTGTTTGAAAGCTGTTTTACGGGATTTCGGGCGGAAGAGAGCAGGCTATGTGCTGTTGAGATAAATGACGCTGCGCAGGTGATAGATGCTGAGGTTATGATTGTAGCTCCCGGTCACAGCGCAAGAGATACGTTTAAAATGCTTTGGGAATCGGGGATAGAAATGAGCCCGAAAGCGTTTTCTATAGGCACGAGAATCGAGCATCCTCAGAGAATGATAAATGTAAGTCAGTATGGTTCACAGGAGGCGGCGGATATTTTGGGCGCGGCGGATTACAAGCTGTCTTACAAATGCAAAAATGGCAGAGGCGTATATACTTTTTGTATGTGTCCGGGCGGATTTGTGGTTGCTTCCGCTTCAGAGCCGGAATGTGTAGTTACGAATGGAATGAGCTATCACAGCCGGGCAGGGAAAAATGCGAACAGTGCGCTTTTGGTTAGTGTCGAGCCTGAGGATTTCGGATCTGAGAATCCGCTGGCGGGAATTGAATTTCAGCGAAAATGGGAGCACGAAGCTTTTATTGCCGGAGGTCGCAATTATTGTGCGCCGGCGCAGAAAGTCGGGGATTTTCTTGCCGGAAAACCGTCGGAATGTGAGGGTGAGGTGAGCCCTGAGTACAAACCCGGGGTGAGGTGGACGGATGTGTCTGTATGTTTGCCTGATTTTGCGACAGAAGCGATGAGAGAAGCGCTCCCGCAGCTTGGAAAAAAGATACATGGATTTGATATGCCGGATGCGGTATTGACGGCGGTGGAGACGAGAAGCTCGTCGCCGGTCAGAATAACGAGAGATGAGAATTTGCAGACGGGAATTTTCGGGATTTTGCCTGCCGGAGAGGGCGCCGGTTATGCGGGTGGAATTATGTCTGCGGCAGTAGATGGAATAAGGGTGGCCGAAAAAATATGCGAGTTATGGCTGCCGATGGATTAGGAGGTATGTTGATTTGCGATTTTATTTTGTAAGACATCCTGAGACCTATGCGAATAAATATGGCCTCATATATGGATGGAAGGATTATGCGTATACGGAAAAGGGTCATGCGATGTTTGAGCAGATGCCGGCAAGGCTTGATGATTATAAATTTGACAGGATATACAGCAGTCCGCTTGGCAGAGCGAGAAAGCTTGCGGAAGCGATAGGTGGGCGCAGGAATATGCCGGTCAAGGTGGATGAGCGTATAAAGGAGATGAATTTCGGGATTTTGGAGGGGATTCCTTATCGCAAGGCTAAGGAGGAATATCCGGATGTCGTTGACAGGATTTTTGGGGACCTCAATAATTTTACAGTGCCGGATGGTGAGAATACGGCGGATGTGACGGCGCGGGCTGCAAGTTTTCTTGATGAGATCAAGGAGGAGGATGGCTCGGTTTTGATAATTACGCATTCTATGTTTATGCATACGACGATGTCGTATCTTTTGGATTTGCCGCGGGAGGATATGTGGCATTTTAAAATTGATCCGTGTATGATTGTGCGAATTGATTACAAGGATGGGTTCGGGGTGTTAAAAGGGATGATTCCTTTTGAAGAAACGGATGATCTTTACATAGTTGATGTAAAATAGGGGACGCGGAAATGTTTTCGGAAAGGTTTACGAACCGTTCCAAACGGACGGCTTCGCCGAAAGTCGGCTTACGAAACGGCACGTAAGTGCCGTTTCGCGCAAGCCCTTTTTATTTTTGTATAATGCTTTGACCTGTCATTTCCTTAGGCTGAGGCAGGTTCAATATATCAAGCATCGTAGGAGCGATGTCCGCGAGAACTCCATGCTCTCTAAGCTTTATCGCCTTGCCGTTTGGCGATGCAACCAGGAACGGAACCCTGTTTAGCGAATGCGAGGTCACAGTCTGACCCTCAGCATCAAGCATATAATCGCAATTCCCGTGGTCAGCAGTTATGAGAACCGTACCCTCTTTGGCGAGAATCGCATCAACAATTTTCGCAACACATTTATCTAAAGCTTCAATCGCTTTTACTGCAGCATCGAAAACACCCGTATGACCGACCATATCAGGGTTGGCAAAATTCAGAATTATTACATCATAAACGTCCTTTTCTATAGCCTCAACGACCTTGTCCGTGATTTCAAAAGCGCTCATTTCAGGCTGCATATCATATGTAGCAACCTTTGGAGACGGCACGAGTATACGATCCTCGTTTTTATTCGGAACTTCCACACCACCGTTAAAGAAGAAAGTTACGTGAGCATATTTTTCTGTTTCTGCGATTCTAAGCTGATGAAGTCCCTTAGATGCGAGAAATTCACCGAGCGTGTTTTCGAGTTTTTCCGGCGGAAATGCGACGAGGACATTTGGCATAGTTGCATCATATTGAGTCATGCATACATAAGTTAGATTTTCAGGAAAAACTTTTCTCTCAAAACCCGAAAAATCCTTATCGGCAAAAGCTCTGGTTATTTCTCTTGCACGGTCCGGTCTGAAATTGTACATAATTACCGAGTCATTATCTTTTATCCTGCCTGTAATTTTGCCATTTTCTTCGATTACAAACGGTTTTACAAATTCGTCGGTAACTTCGTTTTCATATGAAGCTTCAAGTGCGCCAAAAGGATCGCCCGTAATTATAGCCTCGCCACAAGTTAGCGCATCGTAAGCGAGAATAACCCTCTCAAAACGATTGTCTCTGTCCATAGCATAATATCTGCCCGAAACCGTAGCTAATTTTCCAACGCCTTGAGCTTTCATGTAATCCTGAGCCTGAGCGATGAATTTAGCTGCTGATTTAGGCGGAACATCTCTGCCGTCAAGAAACGCATGGAGATAAACCTCTTTAAGCCCGTGTTTTTTAGCCAAATCAATGAGCGCAAACAGGTGAGTCATGTGGCTGTGGACGCCGCCGTCAGAAAGC
>CAVIBE010000138.1:0-2846 GCA_963640885.1 Oscillospiraceae bacterium
GTCAAATCAAATTCAAAAGTGCTTGAGGCAGCTTATAGCGGTGAGAGTGCAAAAACAAAGGAAATTTATACAATAAGCGTTGAAGGAATAACTGCTCCGGCAACAGGCGAAACGCCGGCTTCAAAAGCTACATCAACCTCTGCCGGAGTTAAAATCACTTCGATCAGCTGGGATCCGAAAAACAGCGCCTTTCAGCCCGAAACTATTTATACTGCAACAGTAAATGTAACGCTTGACGAAAATTGCGAAGCCGGCTCCGGTTTGAAATGCCTTATAGACGGAAATGAAGCTGTTATATCAGGCGATCCATCATCGGGTTCATTCAGTTTCTATTATACTTTTCCTGCTACTGATGCCGCAGCTGCCGAAGATGAGGACGCTGATGGCGAAAACGGTACGGTTACTGATATGATGAAAGATCTGCCTTCCCCTCTCGGAATCCCCGGCTGGATTTGGGTTTTAATAATCATAGTTCTTATAATTGCGCTCATAGCTGCCGCAGTTGCCCACTCAAAAGCTAAAAAGCGTGAAAGATCGCGTCACAATTACATGGACGAAATTTATCAGGAAAAACAGGCGAAAAAAAAGGCTGAAGAGATGTGCCGAAAAAAAGCCGAGCCAATATATGATGAAGATGAATCAGACGATGCTGAATATGATGAATACGATGAGGATGCTGAATCCGAATACAGCGAAGATGATTGTGAAGAGGATGACGTTACGGTTTACGAAAAGAAAAAAGACAGAAAAGCTTCAAGACAGCCTGTATCTCGCGCAGATGATAATAATGTGAGCTTTTACGTGGCTGAGGATGAAGGATTCACGGGAGAAATAAAGACTGCTGACCCGGAGGAATCAGAGTCTGATGCTGATGTTGATAACGAAAATACTAACGATAAGGAGTTACCCGATGCTTAAAGATAAAACTGTTATATTAGGAGTTACAGGAAGTATTGCTGCATATAAAATTGCAAATCTCGCAAGTATGCTTGTAAAACAGCATTGTGATGTTCACGTTATAATGACAGAAAATGCCACAAATTTTATAACACCGATTACGTTTGAAACTCTGACCGGCAACAAATGTCTGGTCAATACGTTTGATAGAAATTTTCAATTTCACGTTGCTCATGTTTCTCTGGCAAAAAAAGCGGATCTTATGCTGATTGCTCCTGCTTCGGCAAATGTTATAGGAAAGCTGGCGAACGGAATTGCTGATGATATGCTTACAACGACTGCGCTTGCGTGCAAATGCAAAATTATGGTTTCTCCTGCCATGAATACCAATATGTATACAAATGTGGTAGTTCAGCATAATATCGAAAAGCTGAGAGATTTCGGTTTTGAGATTATAGAGCCTGACAGCGGTTTTCTCGCCTGTCGTGACGTCGGTGCCGGAAAAATGCCTTCTGAAGAGGTTTTGTTTCAGTACATAATCAAGGAGATTGCTTTTGAAAAGGATATGAGGGGTTTGAAGGTTCTTGTGACTGCCGGTCCTACTCAGGAAAGTCTTGATCCGGTGAGATTTTTGACTAATCACTCTTCGGGCAAAATGGGTTATGAAATTGCTGAGGCGGCTATGCTTAGGGGCGCGGATGTAACGCTCGTGAGTGGTCAAACCCACCTCTCCCCTGTTCCTTTTGTAGATATGATTAAAATAACGAGCACAGAGGATATGTTTAATGCGGTCACTTCCAGAGCGGACGATATGGATATTATAATCAAGGCGGCTGCGGTTGCGGATTATAAACCGGCATCGTTCAGTGATGATAAAATTAAGAAAAAAGATAATGTTGATATGTCGATTCCGCTTGAGAGAACTCAGGATATATTAAAACATTTGGGTGCTAACAGAAAAGGCAGTCAGTTTATTTGCGGTTTTTCGATGGAGACTCGTGATATGATTGAAAATTCAAAGGCGAAGCTCGAAAAGAAAAATATCGACATGATAGTGGCTAATAATCTGAAGGATTCAGGAGCGGGATTTGGTATAGATACGAATAAGGTTACGATTATAACGAAAGATGACCAGCTTGAGCTTGAGCTTATGTCGAAATCTGAGGTCGCTTTTAACCTGCTGAGCGAAATTATGAAACGCCGCAATCAGTAAATTGAAATACAGGAGGACAACATGGATTATCTGGAAAAAGCAAAAGAAATTTTTAAAAATGACATCTTTGCCACAAGCACTACGGGCATAGAAATTTTGGAAGCGAAACCCCAATATGCGAAATGCCGTCTGAAAATAGAAAAGAAGCACCTTAATGCATTGAATACGGTTATGGGCGGTGCTATTTTCACTTTGGCGGACTTTTCGTTTGCTATAGCGTCAAATATAGGTGGTGAGACGGTCGTTACCGTAAACAGTCAGATTTCATATTTAGGCACGGCTAAGGGCGAATATCTCTACGCTGTATGCAGCCCGATAAAAGTCGGTCGCAGCACTTGCCTTTATATGGTAAAAATCAGCGATGAAAAAAATACGCAGGTAGCCTGTGTTTCCGTAACGGGTTTCGTAAAATAAAAGTTCAAAATTTTATTCACATTACATTTTAATATTTGTGAGTTTTGTATCTAAATTTGCTCAGCTTGGGGCTCTTGATTGAGCCCATGGGCAAATTATTTTTATACAGATACATATTTATTTCATCTTCAATTTCGAGGTCTTTTTCGCCAGCGAGATTTTCGAGATGGTGCGTAAGTTCATGGTACAATGTCTTGCGCAGTTCTTTTCTCCACTTGGCTTCTGAAGCATTTTCGCCATATAATGCCACAAACGAGCCGTAAAATATTTTTACCAGTCTTCCCATTGAGGAGCTGACGCAATACTGACCTAATGTATAGAG
>CAVIBE010000139.1:0-3005 GCA_963640885.1 Oscillospiraceae bacterium
GTACCGATATTGTAGAAAAATATACAGTAATACTTAATCCGGAATATTTAGGCAAAGAACTTTCCGTAATCATGAATTTGTGTATGGAACCGGAGCATGAAACGAATGAATTTTATGACTTTCTGAGATCCGAACCGGAAATTCTCGAATGCCATTCCATAACAGGCGAGTATGACCTGAGCCTGAAGATTGTAACAAAAAACACTTCCACGTTAGAGCAGCTCATGAACAGAATAAAAAGCCACCCGGGATTTAAGCGCTCACAGACAAACGTAATACTTTCAAGTCTAAAAAACCAGTATTCTGTTTCTCCATACATTGACGAATAAAAAAATGTGTACCCCGCGTACACATTTTTTATTTATTCATTATTTATGTTTCTTCTTTGCTCTTTCTTTCTCTTCGTTCTTTCTCATATGTTCACGAACTTTCATCTCTTTTTCTTTCTTTTTCTGAGCTCTGATTCTCTCAGCTTCTTTTTTAGCATCCTTATACGGATTTACTTTCTCTGGTTTTTTCTTTCCGGATTTTACTTCTGCTTCAGCAGCTTCCTTTGCTTTTTTTGCCTGATCCCTGAGAGTGAATATGATAATTCCGGCAAACATTACAACCATCATCAGCGTTGTTACGAGAGATTCTTGCTTTGCGCTCTTTGTTGTAAATGTAGTCTTATATTCCTTACCTAGCGTATTTCCATCCTCATCGGTAAGGTCTTCACTTATAATGATAGTAAATTCTTCATTTTCAGCAAGCGTGTTTTCCAAAACCAGGTTTACTCTGTTCGGAACATCCGGCTGCTCAAGCACCAGAATCGGCTGTTCTTTTCCTTCGGAATCCAATATTTTAAAACAATCCTTATTTTCTTCTATATTAATGTTTCCGTCGAAAACTATACGTGCCATCTGATTATTTATCTGTATTCCTTTGCTTCCGTCCTCCGGGAATATACTCTCGACATTCAGCTGACCTGCCGCATAAACGCTCTGTATCGCAAATAAGCTTATAATCATTGTCAAAGCCAGCATTCTGAATAACCTTTTCTTCATTTTGATTTCCTCATCTCTCTAAGTTTTATAAAAAATTTTTGTAAAATTTCACGGCACTCTTTTTCAAGTATTCCGTATTCTATCTCTACCTTGTGGTTGAACATCTCATTTTGTGGTATGTCTATCACAGAGCCGCAAGCTCCGCCTTTCAAATCCGCAGTTCCTATATACAGATTTTTTATGCGGGACATCATTATCGCTCCCGCACACATCGGGCACGGTTCCACCGTAACATACATATCGCATTTATGAAGTCTCCAGCCGCCAAGCTTTTGGGACGCCGCCCTGATAGCGTTCATCTCTGCGTGTCCGGTCGGGTCTTTTAAAGTTTCTCTTGTATTATGACCTCGCCCTACGATTTCTCCGTCGCATACAATTACCGCTCCCACGGGCACTTCATCCAATTCGTAAGCCTTTCGGGCTTCCTCCAAGGCCTCTTTCATAAAATATTCTCTATCCATTTTTTGCCGTCCTTAATCAATGATTATATCACTTATTTTCATCTTGTACAACAACAAAATAGGTGATATAATAGTTGCATATTTGCCCCAGTAGCTCAGGGGATAGAGCGTCGGTTTCCTAAACCGTGCGTCGGATGTTCGAATCATCTCTGGGGTGCCAATCAAAAAACCGTTGAAATTTCAAGCTTTCAGCGGTTTTACTTTTTGTCATATTCTGCAATTTTGTAGGAATATATTCAAGACTTTTACAGTTTGTGTAAAACCCTTTCGTTTTTCCCACACCTTTCCCACACACTATCTTGTATGAGGTGATAAAATTGAAACCTGTAAGTTATATGCAAACAGACAGTAAATGGAAGTCAATTCCATATGCAGTCAAAGGTGAAAATGCTACTATAGGCTCGGCAGGCTGTGGAATTACTTGCATGGCGATGGTTATTGCAAGCCTTTATGATTCTTCTTTTCCCATTCTTCTTTTTTACGTTTTCTTTCCCTACCTTCTCGATAGGTTGATATTGCGGAATCTATAAATATCCAATAAATAGCCAATGCACATATAATTCCTACTATTATTGCAGGGATTATACCCACGCTCCCTGTAGATGGTTCGTATTCATATTCATACCATACTGTTCCCATGTTTTCACCCACTTTCAAAAAAATACCCCTCATAGGTAGTATAACTATCCATATAAGGGGTTGTCAATTATTACTCTATTTTATCAAAATCTGCGGCTCCGTGCTTACAAATAGGACATATATAATCCTCCGGAAGCGAATCCCCCTCATACACACGTCTGCATATCAGGAATAATTCCTAATATGTATATACGTAGTAAATTCTGCTTTGATGAAAGCAAAATTGCGACGGTTTTCTTTCATCAGAACTCCTAATGCAGCTCCTCAGCAAATTTTTTCAAATTTTTCTTCATATTCCACGATTTATTATTCACTTATGTCCGTATTTCTGTTAAAATAAGGGGTAAAATATACGATTCAACGTAAGCTGTTAAAAAAACAGACTGTTAAATCATAAAAAAGGAGAGTAAGAATATGGAAAGAGTGTATAACTTCTCAGCTGGACCTTCAGCTTTACCACTTGAAGTCCTCGAAAAAGCAGGCAAAGAAATGACTAATTACGGAGATGCAGGAATGTCTGTAATGGAAATGAGCCATCGTTCCAAAGATTTTGATAACATTATAAAAGAAGCAGAAGCTTTGTTCAGAGAACTCATGAACGTTCCTGACAACTATAAGGTTCTCTTCCTTCAGGGCGGCGGTTCTACACAGTTCGCAATGATTCCGCTTAATCTTTTGAGAAATTCAAAGAAAGCAGACTATATCGTAACAGGACAGTGGGCAAAAAAAGCTATGACCGAAGCGAAAAAATTCGGCGACATCAAAGTTGTTGCTACATCAGAGCCGGATACTTATACCTACATCCCTAAGGTTAAAAAAGAAGATTTCCGCGCAGATGCAGATTATGTTTACATTACAG
>CAVIBE010000139.1:3015-4703 GCA_963640885.1 Oscillospiraceae bacterium
CTGCAGGACTGGTAGTATGCGCTATCAGAGAAGACCTTATCGGATTTGCTCCGGAAAACTGCCCTACTATGCTTAACTACAAAACACAGGCAGACAACGATTCTTTATACAATACTCCGCCAACATACTCCATCTACATTGCTAAGCTTGTATTTGAATGGCTCAAGGCAAAAGGCGGCGTAAAAGCTATGCAGGAAATAAACGAAAGAAAAGCAGCAAAACTCTACGATGCAATAGATAAGAGCGAACTCTTTAACTGCCCGGTTAATAAAGAAGACCGTTCACTGATGAACGTCGTATTCGTAACCGGCAATGCAGATCTCGACAAGAAATTTATTGCAGAAGCTAAGGCTGCAGGTCTTGTAAACCTCGGCGGACACAGAACTGTAGGCGGCATGAGAGCGAGCATCTATAATGCAATGCCAGAAGAAGGCGTTGATACTCTTATTGCTTTCATGCAGAAATTTGAAAAAGAGAACAAATAAATTAATAAGAGGGTAATAAAATGTTTAAAATTGCTACATTAAATAAAATCTCTCCTAAAGGACTCGAAAAATTAGGAAAGAATTATGAAATTATTGATGATGTCGATGCAGCTGATGGAATTCTCGTCAGAAGCTATAAAATGCACGATATGAAATTTGCCCCGTCGGTGAAAGCTATTGCAAGAGCCGGCGCCGGCGTAAACAATATTCCGCTTGACAGATGCGCAGAAGAAGGCATCGTTGTATTTAACACTCCGGGCGCAAACGCAAACGCAGTTAAAGAGCTGGTCTTTGCCGCTATGTTTGCAGACGCAAGAAATATCGTCCAGGGCGTTGAATGGGTGAAATCTCTTGATACTGCTGGAGTTAGCGAAGCAGTTGAAAAAGGTAAATCGAGCTTTGCCGGTTCCGAATTGGCAGGCAAAAAAATCGCCGTTATAGGTTTAGGCGCTATCGGCTTATCTGTTGCAAATACAGCCGCAGATATCGGAATGAAAGTTGTCGGCTATGACCCTTACATGTCAGTGTCGTCTGCCCTTCATCTTTATTCAATAATTCCGGTAACGAACGATCCGGACACTCTTCTTGCGGATGCTGATTATGTAACGATACACATTCCTGCTTTGCCTGATACAAAAGGCATGATTAATGCAGATACATTTGCAAAGCTGACAAAACCGGTTATCTTCCTCAATTTCTCAAGAGCGGAAATTGTAAATTCAGATGATATGGAAAAAGCGCTTGCAGATGGAAAAGTAAAAAAATATATTACGGATTTCCCTACAGAAAAATTCAAGGATCACGAAAAAGTGATGAACCTGCCTCACTTGGGAGCATCCACAGAAGAAGCTGAAGAGAACTGCGCTATGATGGCAGCAACAGAAATCTCCGATTATCTCGAAAACGGAAATATTAAAAATTCAGTTAACTTCCCTGCTTGTTTGATGGGTGTGCCACGCAGCGCAGGAAGACTTGCTTTTATACATAAAAACTCGAACGACGGAATAACTTTTATTACTGCTGCCTGCAATGAGCTTTCAGTAAAAATTGAAAACATGGTTGCTGTAACTAAAGGAAATATTGCTTATACACTTGCAGATATCAATAAATCTATTTCAGCGCAAGAAGCCGCTAAGATATCCTTTGATGGATTGATTTCAGTCAGAGTTATAAAATAACAAGGAGGCCAAGCCGTGTCAAAAC
>CAVIBE010000140.1:0-12784 GCA_963640885.1 Oscillospiraceae bacterium
GAGATGACAGGGGTTTATCCGTGATGCCGATACATCATACTTTTGAATTTACCTGTGAAGTTATTCCGTGTATCGTATCCGGCGGAGCTATGGTATTTTGTGACGGGCTTAAATATATACAGAAAAATCTTAAAGAAGACAGAATTTCAATAATGCTTGGCGTGCCTCTCGTATATGAGACTTTTCACAAGAAGATTTTCAATGCCGCAAGGCAGAAGGGCAGCGAAGAAAAGCTGAAAAAAGGAATAAAAATCAATGCGTTTTTGCAAAAGCTCAAAATCGACCGCTCGAAAAAAATGTTTAAGGACATTTACAGCGTAATAGGCGATAATATCCGCGTTTTCATAGTTGGCGGCGCACCGATGGATCCGCAGGTTATAAGCGATTTCAGAGCGCTTGGAGTGAATATGTTTGAGGGCTACGGACTGACGGAAACGTCTCCGATTATTGCCGTAAATGCTGATTATCACTGCAAGGTCGGAACTGTAGGACCTCCTATGCCGGGCACTGAAGTAAGAATTGATGAGCCTGACAGCGACGGCGTCGGTGAAATCATTGCCAGGACGGAGTCGAGGATGATTGGATATTATGAGGATCCGGAAGAAACTGCAAAGGTGATTCTCGAAGACGGCTGGTTCGCTACCGGTGATTACGGTTTTATGGACGATGAGGGTTATCTTCACGTGACGGGCAGAAAGAAGAACGTTATTGTAACTAAAAATGGCAAGAACATCTTCCCGGAAGAGCTGGAGTATCTGCTGAATAAGAGCCCTTATATAAAAGAATCTGTGGTATGGGGAAAACCTGACGATGAAAGCGGCGAGCTTTACATAAATGCCGAAATCGTTATTGAAAAGGAAAATCTGAAAGACCTCAGCGACGAAGAGATTCAGCAGAAAATCAAGGAAGCTGTTGAGACGGTAAATCGTTCGACGACATCGTACAAAAGAATAAAAAAATTCCACACAAGAGAGGAAGAATTCGAAAAAACTACGACGAGAAAGATAAAAAGGCATAAGGTAAACGTTGAATGAGTCGCAATCGGCGTAAAGTCAACGAAAAAGCGATAAAAGACAGTAAAAATGCAAATATTTGCGGAGGCTGTATTTACTTTTTACGAGTTTTTGATATAATGTATATGATTGTGCAATTTAAACAATTAATCGCATAAAAATGCGAAAATTTCCAGGACAAGGGGGAGAAAAATTTTGAAAAAATTATCAATCTTAATGGTTCTCGTTTTAGCTATGACAGCATTCATGGCAGGCTGCGGAAGCAGTAACGACGCAGATACCGAAACAGAAACAACAGGCGACGTTATTAAAATTGGTGTTTATGAACCTGCTTCCGGTGACAACGGCGCAGGCGGAAAACAGGAAACTTTAGGCGTTCAGTATGCAAACAGTGTTTGCCCGACAGTTGAAGTTAATGGCAAAACATATACTGTTCAGTTAGAGATCGTAGACAACGAATCTTCAACAGACAAAGGCCCTACAGCTGCACAGAATCTCGTAAGTAAGGGCGTATCTGTAGTTCTCGGTTCATACGGCTCAGGCGTATCAATCGCTGCATCTGACATCTTTGCTCAGGCAGGCGTTCCGGCTATCGGTATCACTTGCACAAACCCACAGGTTACAGAAGGAAATGACCACTATTTCAGAATCTGTTTCCTCGACCCATTCCAGGGTACAGTTTTAGCTAACTTCGCTAAAGATACTTTTGAAGCTAAGACAGCATATTGCTTATCAAAATTAGGCGATGACTATTCAGTAGGTCTCTGTAACTACTTCCAGAAAGCTTTTGAAGGCTTAGGCGGAACAGTTGTTTATGAAACATTCCCGGACGGAAACAGCGACTTCAACTCATATGTTGCAAACGCTATCAAAGCAAAGGCTGACGTATTCTTTGCACCGGTTTCAACAGAAGCTGCTGCTCTTATCATCGACCAGGCTGCTGCACAGGGCATGACAATGCCTATTCTCGCCGGCGATACATGGGACAGCAACGTTATCACAGGAGCTGCTAAAGGCAAGGACGTTCAGATTTATGTAACAACCTTCTATCAGGAAGGCGGAGATCCTGAATTTGACGAAGGCATTAAGGCTTGGATCGAATCAGACAAAACAAACCTCGCTAACAATGGCGGAAATACAGACTTAGCTGCAGTAACAGCTATGGGTTATGATGCTTACTTCACAGCACTTGAAGCTATCAAGGCTGCAGGTTCAACAGATCCTGCTGACGTTTTAGCTGCACTTCCAAGCGTTTCTTATGAAGGCGTTTGCGGACCTATCACATTCAATGAAACAGGCGACGCTAACAGAAACTTAGCTTACGTTAAGAAATGCAACACCGAACAGGGTATTTGGGAATTTGTTAAGGAACAGGGCGTAGAAGAATAATTGTAACAGGCATCTGATTCTTGAAATTTCAGCGGGGGTGATTGCGCCCCCGCATATTATGTTTAATTGGCTTTCCCATTGTAAGTGCGGGACGCCGAAATAAGAGGCAGAATCTTTTTCGGGATTCGGCTCTTGCAATGGTAATTATATTTTTGGAGGTATTTTCTTTATGGATATTGTCAGAGACAATCTGCCATATATATTAGCCGGTATATCCGTAGGCGGTCAGTATGCGCTTATAGCTATAGGATATACAATGGTTTACGGCATACTGCGATTGATCAACTTCGCTCACGGCGATATGTTCATGATTGCGGGACTTATGGGTGTTTATGCCGTGACCTGGATGCCACTATATCTGGCGATTCCTTTTGTAATAGTATTTACTGTAATTTTGGGTTTTGCGATAGAGCGAGTTGCCTATAAGCCGCTGCGTTCTGCGCCTCGTATGTCGGTAATGATATCGGCTATCGGTGTCAGCTATCTGCTGCAAAACCTTGCGCTGTACATAACAGGCGGTTTGACCAAAACTTATCCGAACATTCCGTGGATATCGAATACTATAACTGTTTTCGGCTCAACAACGAAAGTCGTTACAGTTGTAACTCCGATACTTACGATTGCGCTTGTTATAGCGCTTGTGCTTCTCATAAATCATACTAAGATGGGTATGGCTATGAGAGCTGTATCGAGAGACTTTGAAACTTCAAGACTTATGGGTATAAAGATTGACAGCATAATCAGCCTGACCTTTATCATAGGTTCGTTCCTTGCGGCTGTAGGCTCGATTTTGTACTTCTCAAATTATACGGGCGTAATGCCAACGGCGGGTGCTATGCCGGGTCTTAAAGCGTTCGTAGCTGCCGTATTCGGTGGAATAGGCTCTATCCCGGGTGCGGTTATCGGTGCATTTATAATCGGTATTTGCGAAAATATCATCAAGGGTCTGGGATGGACAACATTCTCTGATGCGTTTACATTTGCGCTGCTTATCGTTATTTTGATTGTAAAACCGACAGGACTGTTCGGCGAAAAGAACATTGATAAAGTATAGGGGGCGCATGACATGACAAAACAAAAAAAATGGCTGCTCTCCTGTATCGTTATCGCAGCAGTTCTTGCTATAGTATATATTCTTGAAGCGACTATTCCGGGTTCATCAAACTGGAGTATGCTCTTTACTGTTATAGAAAAGGGTTCAATTTACGCACTCGTTGCCGTATCCATGAACCTTGTAAACGGATTTACGGGTCTGTTTTCTCTCGGTCAGGCGGGATTCATGCTCATAGGCGCATATGCGTATGCAATTTTTACGATTCCTGTGGAGCAGAGAGCCGCAGTATATCAGTATTTTGACGGCGGAATAGTTCAGTTTACAATACCTGTATTCTTTGCAATTCTGCTTGCCGGTATTGTGGCTGCTGTTTTCGCATTCCTGATAGGTTTGCCTGTTTTAAGGCTCAAGAGCGACTATCTGGCAATCGCTACTCTCGGATTTGCTGAGATTATAAGAGCGATATTCCAGTGGAATACTCTGGGACCGATAACAAACGGTTCAAACCTTTTGAGAAAATTTGCTACATATAATACAGCTTTATTCCCGCTTATTGCGTGCGGAATCTGTATTGCGATTATAGTTTTGCTGATAAATTCATCATACGGGCGAGCATTTAAGGCTATACGTGAGGATGAAATCGCGGCTGAAGCTATGGGAATAAATCTTTTCAAGCATAAGCAGCTGAGCTTTGTAATAAGCTCGTTCTTTGCAGGCATAGGCGGTGCGCTTCTGGCTATGTTCCAGACTACGATTCAGGCGTCTGCGTTTAAAGCGGCTATGACTTATGAATTTTTACTGATCATCGTAATCGGCGGAATGGGTTCTGTAACAGGCAGTGTGCTGGCTGCATATCTGTTTATTGCTTGCCGTGAATGGTGGCTGAGATTTTTGGATTCACAGCAGACTATCGGAGATTTTCAAGTTCCGCTGCTCAGATCCGGCTTCAGAAACGTAGTATTTTCTATAGTTATCATGATAATCGTACTGTTCTACCGAAAGGGAATCATGGGTACGAGAGAGTTCTCGTGGGAAGGCTTGATACGGTGGTTTAAGAACTTGCCCGGGAATATTAAAAAATTGTTTGCCAGAAAAAAATCAAAGGAGGCGCAAGTAAATGAGTAAGGAAAATCTGCTACGTGTCTCCGATGTGACTATGCAGTTCGGCGGCGTTGTGGCTGTAAATAATTTCAGCATGGAAGTAAACAAAGGCGAGATAGTGGGTCTTATCGGTCCTAACGGAGCGGGCAAGACTACCGCGTTTAACTGCATAACCGGAGTTTATGCTCCTACTAACGGTCAGATAGAATTTGACGGAGAGGTTATAATATCCAATCATCCTTCGGGCAAGAAGGCTAAGCTGTATAAAGGCGAGAATCTGGGTAAATATAAAAAAGTGATAATGCCTACTCCTGATAAGGTTACTAAAAAGGGAATTGCGAGAACTTTCCAGAATATCAGACTGTTCTCGAGTTTGTCAGTATTTGAAAATGTTCTGATAGCTAAGCATCTTCATGCAAAGCAGAATGTTTTTACAGCGACTTTCAGACTGAATCATAAAGAAGAAAAGCGAATGAGAGAAGAGACTATGGCGCTTCTTGAAGAACAGGGTCTTGATAAGTTCAAAGACGATGTTGCAAATTCTCTGCCTTACGGACTTCAGAGAAGGCTTGAGATTGCGAGAGCGTTGGCGACAAATCCTAAGCTTTTGCTTCTGGACGAACCGGCTGCCGGCATGAATCCTCAGGAATCTGATGAGCTCATGGAGTTTATCGGTCACATAAGAGACAAGTATGATCTGTCTATCTTCCTGATCGAGCATCATATGCAGCTCGTTATGGGTATTTGTGAAAAAATCTATGTACTCGACTATGGTATCAAGATTGCAGAGGGAACACCTGAGGAAATTCAAAACAATCCGAGAGTAATCGAAGCTTATTTGGGGGTGGAAGAATAATGCTGAAAATTGAAAATCTGAATGTTCATTACGGCGGTATTCACGCTCTCAGAGGCGTTAACATGGATATTGAAGAGGGAAAAATTATTTCGCTTATCGGTGCGAATGGCGCAGGCAAGAGCACTACGCTTAAATCTATTATGGGACTTGTCAATAAATCTGAAGGTTCTGTAATATATAGGGGCGAGGATATTTCAAAGGCGCAGACTATTGATATAGTAAAGAAAGGAATTGCGCTTACTCCGGAAGGCAGAAAAGTATTCCCGGATCAGACAGTAAAAGAAAATCTCCTGCTCGGTGCGTATCTGAGAAAGGATAAGAAGGCGATAAAAGCTGACCTGGAGATGGTCTATGATCTGTTCCCGAGATTGCTCGAAAGAGAGTGGCAGATTGCGGCTACTTTGTCAGGCGGCGAACAGCAGATGCTGGCGGTAGGCAGATCTTTGATGAGCAGACCTCAGCTACTCATGATGGACGAGCCATCACTGGGATTAGCGCCGATAATAGTAAAAAGTATTTTTGAAATCATAAAGAGAATAAACAAGAATGGCGTAAGCGTACTTCTGATTGAGCAAAATGCAAAAGCTGCGCTCGAAATTTCAGATTATGCTTATGTACTTGAAACCGGTACTGTGGTATTAGAGGGCCCGGGCAAAGAGCTTATTTCAAACGATCAAGTTAAGAAGGCTTATCTGGGTGCTTAAAAATAAATAAAAAAGGAGAATTAAGATGAAAGATCAGATTAGAGAAGCAATCGAAGACATCAGACCTTATTTGCAGTCACATGGCGGCGATGTTGAATTTGTATCATACGAAGACGGCGTGGTAAGCGTTAAGCTTCAGGGTGCGTGTCATGGATGCGCCGGCGCTCAGATGACATTGAAAAACGGTATTCAGAGAATTCTTCAAGAGCAGTTCCCTGATGATGTTAAAAGCGTAGAATCTGTATAATGTTAAAGTAACAGGGAGGCATGGGTATGTGCTTCCTTGTTTTTTAAATTTACAAAAGGTAAAAGGTAAGAGGTTATGAAAATAAAAGCGATAGTGGCAGCAATAATTATTGTAGTTGCGGGAATATATCTTATTTCCAACCCCTTAGGCGGTGACAAGGATGCTGAGTCGAATGGAGTTGCCAAAGGCAAGGAAGAGGTCAGCACGCTGAGTATTTTATGTGTAGGGGACATAATGGCGCACAAGCCGCAGTATGAATCGGCTTATGATTCGGCGACGGGAACCTATAATTTTGACTCAAATTATGTATATGTGAAGGATTATATAGAGGCGGCGGATTTGGCTTTATGTAATGTAGAGACAGTTTTTGCAGATAAACCGCCTTGCGGATATCCGCTTTTTAATGCTCCGGACGAGCTTGCTACTGCGATAAAAAATGCAGGTTTTGATGTGGCTATTACTTCAAACAACCATATGCTCGACCAGGGCAGTGCGGGCGTGGAACGCAGTATACAGGTGCTTCAGGCGGCGGGGCTTAAAACTGTAGGTTCAAAGCTCACAGAGGAAGAGCCTGACTATATAATTGTAGATGTGAACAATGTTAAGGTCGGAATTGTAGGTTATACTTATGAGACTACCGGTTCGAGCACGACTGCGTCAATCAACGGAAATCCGATTCCTGCGGATTCTTTGAACAAAATATGCAGTTTTAATCCTGCTGTATGGCAGACTGACATAACGGAAATAGAGGGTAATGTTACGGCGGCAAGAAATGCAGGAGCTGATATTATCGTATGCTATTTCCATTGGGGCGAGGAATATCACAGCCAGCCTCTTGAGTATCAGGTAAATATGGCAAATGAGATGATCGCTGATGCGGGAGTTGACATAATCTTTGCATCTCATCCTCATGTGCTTGAGCCTGCGACAGTGGTATGGAGCGAAGCGCATCAGAAAAATGTGCCGGTATTTTATTCCATGGGGAATTTCGTTTCAAACCAGCGTTCTGAATCTCTGGGAGCGAGCAAAAGAAATACTGAGGATGGAATGATTGCGCAGGTTGATTTTAATATAACCAGAACCGATGGAGAGATAACTCGGATTGAAATGGCTAAAGCGACGGCTTTGCCGACCTGGGTGAACAGATATAAATCCGCAGGCAAGTGGGCTTATGATATAATACCGCTTGATAACAATTACGGGCAAAATCAATCTTTGGCGGTATCAGGAAACACATATAGAGCGGATCAGTCAATCGTCGATTCGGTGAATGTGATTGGTGCGAATTATAGCAGGGATGATGTCGGCAGAATAGTGCTGTTTGATGCACAGGCATGGAGCGATGAAAATGCAGAATAGATTAGAGGAGATACTAGCCGAGTGCAAAGCGGCGGCGATTGAAGCGGGCAAAGAAATTCTTAAAATATATAACAGCGGCGATTTTCATGTCAAGGAAAAGGCGGATCATTCTCCCGTGACGGAGGCTGATGTAAGGGCGAACGAGGTTATATTGAATCGCTTAAAGCCTAAATATCCGCAGGCGGGATTTCTTGCGGAAGAATCTGCGGACGATATGTCAAGGCGTGAAAAAGAATGGTGTTTTATCATAGATCCGCTGGACGGAACAAAGGAATTTATCAAGCGTTCCGATGAGTTTTCGGTCAATATAGCTCTTGTGAGAAACCAGCTGCCGGTTATGGGAGTTGTATATATTCCTGTGCTTGGCGAATTATATTATGCAATAAAGGGAAGCGGAGCGTATAAATGTGCTACAGGCGGCACGCCTGAGAAAATCAAAGTATCGAACAGGACTGAAAATATAAGAGCGGCTGTAAGCAAGTCAAATTCGCCTCCTGATATAAAAGAGACGCTCAGAAGTTATGGAATAGAGAATGTCATCTTTGCGGGAAGCTCGTTGAAAGGGTGTCTCATTGCTTCCGGAAAGGCTGAGATTTATTATCGCGGAGGACTTACTTCGGAGTGGGATACGGCTGCGATGCAATGCATAGTTGAGGAAGCGGGCGGAATCCTTCGCCAGCTTGACGATTCGCCAATGCTTTATAACCGGGAGAATACTTTAAACGAAAAAGGTTTTTATATATTGAATAATGAGAAAAACCGGTTGATTTTCAGGAAAGGAATGGATTTATAATGCGGGACTATCAGGAAATTTTACTGGGATATAAGGATGAAATGCTGCAAACTTTAAAAGAGTTGGTAGCTATTAAAAGCGTAGTAACTGAGCCGTCGGGCGATTTGCCTTTTGGCGAGGACGTGGAAAAGGCGTTTCGCTATACTATGAACAAATGCGCAGAAATGGGTTTTACGACTTTTGATGCGGATCATTATGGCGGTCATGCTGAAATGGGCGAGGGCGCTGAGTGTATGGGAATTTTAGCTCACCTCGATGTTGTGCCTGAGGGTGACGGATGGACGTATGAGCCTTTTGCCGCAACTGAAGAAAATGGCAGACTGTATGGTCGCGGAACTAATGATGATAAGGGACCTGCTGTGGCGGCGCTTTATGCGATGAAAGCGGTTAAGGAGAGCGGCGCAAAGTTTAACAAAAGAGTGCGCCTGATTTTCGGTCTCGATGAGGAGGTCGGTGAATGGCAGGGTATAGATGAATACTTTGACCGGGCAGGAATCCCGGACTTTGGCTTTACGCCTGATGCGGATTTTCCGTTAGTTCAGGCGGAGATGGGCATACTGGTGTTTGACTTAGTAAAAAAATTCAAAAAGTCTCAGAAAAAGGGAATTGTGCTGAAAAGTTTGAGCGGTGGCCAGGCTTATAACATGGTAGCTGATAAGTGCAGTGCGGTTATCTCTGCTGACAATAATTCAGTGATAAAGGAAAAGGCCGAAGAGTTTAAGCTCAGAACGGGTTATGAAATCTCATGCAGGCAAAGGGGCAGAAGCCTTGAAATTCTGACAGAGGGTGTGCCTGCTCACGGTGCAAGACCGGACAAGGGTTTAAATGCGATTTCTGTGATGATGTACTTTTTGAGCGAAATTAATTTTGAAAATGATGATATAAGCGATTTTATACGTTTTTATAATGAAAAAATCGGTTTTAATCTGCATGGCAAGAATATTGGGGCGGATTTGCGTGATGAAATTTCAGGCGAGCTTATCTGGAACACGGGATTAATACGTGCCGATGAGGAAGTTGGAAGCATTACCGTAAATGTCAGATATCCGGTCACATCAAATGCGGATAAGGTATACGAAGCAATGACGCCTCATCTCGATGAATTCGGCTGCGGTGTTATAAAAGGTCCTCATAAAGAAGGGATATATATACCGTCTGACGATGCTCTGATTAAGACTCTTATGCAGATTTATCAGGAGCGTACCGGCGATTATGAGACTAAGCCTATAATAACGGGCGGAGGAACTTATGCCAGAGCTATGAAAAATGCTGTGGCTTACGGAATCAAGTTTCCGGGTGAGGAAGCAACTGAGCATCAGAAGAATGAATATATTGATATTGCCAATATGATGAAAGGTGCGGCTATATTTGCGGATGCTATTTATAAGCTCTGCTGTGAACAGTAGCCTTGTGAAGAGTATGGTTAAGGAATATCAAACGAATAATGAAGAGGAAACAAGAGCTGTCGCGCGTGAATTTGCTCAGGTTTTGAAGCCGGGAGATATGGTTTGTCTGTATGGCGATTTAGGCAGCGGGAAAACGACATTCAGCCAGGCGGCGATAAAGGCGCTGGGCGTGGAGGAGCAGGTTACCAGCCCGACTTTCACTATAGTGCATGAGTATGAGGGAAAATTTCCGGTATATCACTTTGATGTGTACAGAGTTCACAGCGAAGAGGACTTGTTTGAAATCGGATATGAGGAATATTTTTTCGGAAATGGGGTCTGCTTTGTTGAATGGGCGGATTTCATAAGCGAGCTGCTGCCTGAAAAGATTTATAAGGTTTATTTGAAATATACACAAGAAGATGATGGGAGGATGATCCGAATTGAATATCCTGGCGATTGAGACTACCGGTGCGCTGGCGTCTGCTGCGATAATTGACAATGACGAATGTGTGCATGAGGTGGTTTCTGAAATGGGAATGACTCACCTGCGCAATCTTATCCCGCTTGTGGATGAGGTTTTGAGTGACTGTGATATGAAGCTCAGCGATATTGACGGGATTGCGGTTTCAAGAGGCCCGGGGTCGTTTACCGGAATAAGGATAGGCGTGACGACGGCTAAGGCTCTCGCGCAGGTTCTCGGCGTAAAAGTGGCTGAGGTGCCTACTTTAGAAGCTTTGGCGATGAATTTCTGGAATTTTGACTGGATTATCTGCCCGATTCTCGATGCAAGGCGAAATCAGGTATATTCGGCGGCATATAAATTTGACGGTGAAAATCAGCATGAGATTTATCCGGAGGGCGCATATCAGTTGGAGGAAGTCATAGAAAAATTGAGAGGCAAGGGGCCGGTGATTTTTTCCGGCGACGGTGTGTCAAATGAAAGCATCAGAGCGCAGATTGAGGACGCTTTGGGAAAAGATGCCTTTTTTGCTTCGCCGCTAAAACGGGTGCAAACTGCGGAAATGGTGGCTGTATTGGGGCTTGAAATTCATAAAGCAGGAAAAGCGGTATCGTATTTTGAGGCGCAGCCGGAATATTTGAGAAAATCTGAGGCTGAAAGGAATTTAGAATTAAAGAAATGCGGCAAAAAATAGAAATCAGAAGAATGACTGAGAACGATATAGACGGAGTTTGTCAGGTTGAAGTGTTATGTTTTGCGGATGCCTGGTCGAGAGAGGCTTTTGAATCTGAGATGAGCGGCTTGAATCCTTGCGTTTATTTCGTTGCGGTTTGTGATGGAAATATTTGCGGTTACATGGGCGTCTGGCATATTCTTGATGAAGGTCATATAACAAATGTTGCGGTTCATCCGGATTTCAGAGGCAACAAAGTGGGACAGATGCTTGTTGAAAAGGTGATTGAGGACGGCATATCAAAGGGTCTTAGTGCCTTTACTCTGGAAGTGAGAGAATCTAACGATATTGCGCAGCGGCTTTATCGTAAATGCGGGTTTGAGCCTGCGGGATTGCGAAAAGGATATTATGCTGACGGCGAGAGCGCTTTAATCATGTGGAAATATATCTGATTTTTTGCGGCAACTGCGTTCACTATATCGCTCACAAAAGGTGCAGCAGACAGGCGGGATTCGCAAATTTTCAGAAGATTTGCAAATTCTCATAAACGGATTGTGGTAGGAGCTGAGCTCCGAAAAGGAAATTAGCTAAAGCAAAGGGGAGACTATGGAAAGAAAGGAACCTAAAAACGGAAAGGAATATGTATGCCTTGCCATAGAATCGAGCTGTGATGAAACCGCCGCAGCGGTGGTGGTAAACGGCAGAAAGGTTCTGTCTAATGTTATATCTTCGCAAATTGATATACACAAAGAATATGGCGGTGTTGTGCCTGAGATTGCGTCGAGGCATCATCTTAATAATATAAATCCGGTAATAGACCAGGCGTTGAAGGATGCCGGAATCGGTTTTCAGGATATTGATTTTATAGGTGTCACTAACAGACCGGGGCTTATAGGTGCGCTGCTTATCGGAACAGCGACTGCAAAGGCTATGGCTTATGCTCTTGATGTTCCTCTGATCGGGGTGCATCATATAAGGGGTCATATTTGTGCAAACTATATTGCTGATACGAGCCTTGAACCGCCTTTTATTTCGCTCATAGTATCGGGCGGACATTCGACACTGGCGGATGTAAAGGATTATACGGAATATGAAATTATAGGGCAGACCAGGGATGATGCGGTCGGCGAGGCTTTTGACAAGGTTGCGAGAGTGTTGGGACTGGGATATCCGGGCGGACCTCTTTTGGATAATCTGTCAAAACAGGGAGATCCGGAAGCGATTCATTTTAAGCGGGTTTATCTGGATCACGACAGCTATGATTTCAGCTTCAGCGGAATAAAGACCGGGGTGCTGAACTATATAAACAGCAAAAAACAAAAAAATGAGAGTTATGTGCCAGCGGATGTTGCGGCCGGATTTCAGGCTGCGGTCGTGGAAGTTTTGGTTAACAAGAGCGTCAAGCTTGCGCTTGAAAGGGGCAGGGATAAGCTTGTGCTTGCCGGCGGAGTTGCGGCTAACAGCTGTCTGAGAGCGGCGCTAGAGAAAAAATGCAATGAAAACGGGATTAAGCTTTATATGCCTCCGCTGATTCTTTGCACGGATAACGCGGCAATGATAGGAGCGGCTGCTTATTATGAATTTATGAGCGGCGCTGAGCAGGACGGAATGTTTCTTGACGCTTGCGCTACGGCGAAGCTTTAAAAATGCTGGCAAAATTGGGCGATAAAAACGGCGAAGAGTTTATTTCTCCGCCGTTTTAAAATCTTTATACTACATATTATCTTCGACATATTTCACAAGGTCG
>CAVIBE010000140.1:12794-22120 GCA_963640885.1 Oscillospiraceae bacterium
GACAAGGAAGAATTTTTCTACGTCCTCGTCTGGAATTTCGATATCGAACTCGTCTTCTATACCCATTATTATTTCTACAGCATCCAAAGAATCTGCTTCTAAATCTTTAGTTAATGAAGTTTCAGGCGTTATTACTGAATCGTCCATCAAATTCAGCTGTTCAGCAATAATGTCCTTTACTTTTTCAAATACCATGTTACTACCTCCAAACAGGGAAAATGCTATTTACAAATTTTGATTTATGTGATTTCAACGTAAATCATTATAAAGGAATGAATACAAAGGTGCAATGTAAAATTTGAAATTTAGCACTTTTTTTGCTTATTCTTCGCTCAACCACTCTTCGTAGAGTTCATCCAGTTCTTTTTCTGCATTTTTAAGTTCGTTGTTCGCTTCCTGCATTTTTTTCGGGTCAGAAAAAACTTCTTCAAGACACATATATTCGTGCAGCTCGTTTATTTTAGCTTCGAGCATCGGGATTTTTTCTTCCAGCTTTTTTCTGTCATTTTTCTTCTTTCTCTCAGCCTGAATTTTTTCTTTTTCCTTTCGGCGTAGCTCTTTTAACTGGGTTTTGGTCATACTCGCATTTTCAACTGCCGGTTCTTTCACGGTGCTTTCCTCGTTTTCAGAGCTGTTCAGCTGAGCTTTTTTTTCGAGATAATAGTCATATTGACCCAGATATTCTGTCAGACCGCTTGTTTCAAGCTCTAATATTCGCGATGGAATCTTATTAAGAAAATATCTGTCGTGGGAAACCATCAAGAGCGTTCCCGGAAAATCCAAAAGAGCGTCCTCGAAAACTTCTTTTGACGGAATATCCAGATGGTTGGTCGGTTCGTCCATCACGAGGAAATTTGCGCCCGTCATCATTATTTTAAGCAGCGAAAGCCTTGCTTTTTCACCGCCGCTGAGCGAGCTGACCTTTTTGAAAACATCGTCGCCTCTGAAAAGAAAACTGCCCAAAATATTTCTGAGCTCTTTTTGTGTATAAAGCCGGTAACAGGAATGAAGCTCTTCCAAAATCGTATTTTCAGGATTCAAGAGATTCTGCTCCTGGTCGTAATATCCGATAGTAACATTCTGCCCTAAACGGACGAGCCCCGTGTCGGGGGTAATTTTGCCGAGCAGTATTTTCAAAAGCGTGGTTTTACCGGTGCCGTTAGGCCCTATGAGACAAATCTTTTCGTCTTTTTTAATATCAAATTCAGCATTTTGGAAAAGAAGTCTGCTGCCAAATGACATGGAGAGATCTTTTCCGCAGGCAACATCGTTTCCGCTCGATACAGCAGTCTTAAAATGAAGCTTCATTTTGTCAAAAGATGTGTCGGGTCGGTCAACTGTTTCCATTTTTTCGAGCTTTTTTTCGCGCGATTTTGCCCTGTTTGCGAGCTTTTCCGTGCCATGCTGCTTAAATCTGCGGATCATCTCTTCTTGTCTTGCTATTTCTTTCTGATTTGCTTCGTAAGCTTTCATCGCAGCGACTTCGTTTTCGCGTTTTCTGACCATATAGTCTGTATAATTGCAGTTATATATGCTGAGCTGATGATTTTCCACTTCAAAAATACGGTTTACTGTTTTGTCCAGAAAATATCTGTCGTGGGAAATCAGTATAACTGTGCCCGGATACGCCCTGAGCTGCTGCTCCAACCATCTGAGAGTATCTATATCTAGGTGGTTGGTTGGCTCGTCAAGCAGCAAAATTTCCGGTTTTTGCAAGAGCATTGCGCCCAAAGAGAGCCTGGTTTTCTCTCCGCCGCTGAGCGAACTGATTTTTTTTGAATAATCCTGCTCTGAAAATCCGAGAGCTGTGAGGATTCCTTTTATTTCGCTCTTGTATCCGTAGCCGTTTTGAGCCGCAAAATCATCAGAAAGCTGAACGTATTCATCCATCAGCTTATCGGTGTTTTCTCCTTGAGCCGCTTTTTCGGATATAAGGTCGGTGACTTCTTTAAGCCTTGCTTCCATCGCTATTATGTGAGAAAAAAACGAAAGAAATTCTTCATAAATTGTTTTTTCACTCTCAAAATTCCCCTGCTGTTTGAGAAAGCCAAACTTTGCTCCGGGAGAGATGGATAAAAATCCGTCGTCTGGAAGCAGATTCCCGGCAATTATGTTGAGCAGGGTTGATTTTCCAGCGCCGTTTCGCCCGACAAGACCTACACGGTCTTTTTCATTTATATTAAAAGTCACATTATTTAAAATAGTTTCTATACCATAGGTTTTGCTTATATTTTTTGCTGATATTATCGTCAATTTCTAATAACCTCCATCGAGAGACAGAAATTTCGCACCATTTTTCAGCACTTTGCGTGCGTGAATGCGATACTGCCGCTAAAATTATGTAGTTTCTTACAGAATTATAGCATAGAATGTTTTTATTTTCTTTAATTTTATGCTATAATGACCTATAAACTTTGTTTAAGGGAGAGATGAGAATGGAATCGAGGGAAAAACGTCGTGTATCGCCATATGTTATACGAAGACTTCCTAAATATAGAAGATCTTTGCTTGAACTTCAGAGCAAGGGGGTTTCGCGAATATCATCCAAAGAACTCAGCCGCATAACGGGGCTGACTGCGTCGCAGATTCGTCAGGATTTAAATAATTTCGGAGGCTTCGGGCAGCAGGGATATGGCTACAATGTAGGAGAATTGTTTACGGAAGTGGGCGCAATTCTTGGATTGAATAAGGAATACAATGTCATGATGGTCGGATTCGGTAATTTGGGTCAGGCGGTATCAAATTATCTGCAAAATAAAATCGGTTTTAATTTATGTGCCATTTTTGACATAAATCCTAATATTATAGGAAGCGAGAGATGCGGAATCACGGTAAAGGATTATGATGAAATCGAGGAATTTATGCGTGAGAAGCCTGTGGATATAGGTATAATATCTACGGACAAAAGCAGCGCTCAGAAAGTAGCGGATGTTTTGTGCAAGGGCGGAATCAAAGGAATCTGGAATTTTGCTCCTGTGGATCTGGTAATACCTCCGGAAGTGGTACTTGAAAACGTACATCTCAGTGACAGCTTGTATACGCTTGCCTATTATATCAACAATAAGGAGTAGGCTTTGTTTTGGCTGAAATGAAGAGTTTGTTTGATTTGCCAAAAAGCTAAAAAATGTGGCTTATGCCACATTTTTTAAGTTCGCGTTATATTAAGCTTCAACTATAGCACCTACAGGGCAGCTACCTGTGCAAGCACCGCAATCGATGCACTGGCTAGCGTCGATCTGGAAAGCAGGACCGCCTTCAACGATAGCGCCTACTGGACATTCGCCCTGGCATGAACCACAACCGATGCAATCATCTTGAATTTTGTAAGCCATGATATTACCTCCTTCTAAAATGACACTCCGTATCTCAACGGAATTACAGCACATATTATAGCAGATTAGTTTCTGCATAACAACATCTTTTACGCATAAATTAAGAAGTTTTATAAAATCTTTCATGAAATTATTGAAAAAAATGGGACAGAAAAACATAAAAAAGGACGAAAAAATGGAAATCTATGGATTGGTAGGAAGAAGCGGCACAGGAAAAAGTTATCAGTCGCTGAATATATGCAGAGAGAGAGGAATCCCGTGTCTGATAGACGACGGATTATTTATAGGTCAGAACCGGGTATTTGGCGGCAGGTCGGCAAAGAGAGCCGGAAGCATGATCGGTGCGGTCAAGACTGCTTTGTTCACAAATCCGGAGCATCAGGCTGAGGTTATGGAAGCGATAAGAAAACGAGCGCCTGAGTCGATACTGATTTTGGGAACTTCCGACAGGATGATATATAAAATCGCGGAGCGGCTTGAGCTGCCGAGGCCAAAAGAGCTGATAAGAATAGAGGATATTTCGACACCGGAGGACATGGATCTGGCTTATCATATGAGAACTCATAGCGGGAAACACGCCATTCCTGTGGCGACGTTTCAGCTGAAAAAAGAGTTTTCGGGATATTTTTTGAGGCCGCTTAAAATTTTCAGACACGTCGGAAGCAAAAGTACGGTGGTTGCAGAAAAGTCTGAGGTAAGGCCGACTTTCAGCTATTTGGGCGGATATGTGATATCAGAGAGGGCAATTTATGATATTGTGAGATGCGCGGTAAAAAATTCAGATTCGATATATAAGATAACGGCGATGGATGTAAAAAAAGTGGATTCGGCTGTAATCTTGTTTTTGGATGTGATTCTGAACTATGGAAGCGGCGTGAAGCAGGCGGCTGAATTGATACAGAAAAAGGTAAATGCTGAGGTTGAGGATCTGACCGGTTTCAATGTGCAGGAGGTTAATATTACGGTAAAAGGTCTGGCATAGGTCTGTATAACTTGCAAATCTGAGTGGCTGTGAGCCCGATGATTGATAGGCTTTATGAATGCCAAAACTGATGAGAGGGAAAATGTTTAAGGAAGTACAAGAAAAAAACAATTGTGTTTATGTATATGGGGTAAGGGATTTTGCTTTAAAGGATATATTTGAGTGCGGTCAGTGTTTCAGGTGGAATCGTCAGGAGGACGGCTCATATTTTGGAGTAGCTTTCAGGAAAGCGGTCAGCGTATTTTATGAAGCTGAGGAAGCACAGGCTGGTGAGACGCTAGGAGTACTTGTGATAAAAAATTGTAATGAAGCGGATTTTCAAAAAATATGGAAAAAGTATTTCGACTTGGAGCGGGATTATGGTAAAATCAAGTCTGTGCTGGCGAAAAATGACGAAATAATGCAAACGGCGGTGCGCTTTGGTTCAGGAATCAGGCTGCTTAATCAGGATGAATGGGAGACTCTTATATCATTTATATTGTCTCAAAACAGGAATATTCCGCTTATAAAAAAGAGCATTGAAGAGTTGAGCAGAAAATTCGGACAGGCTATAACTGACGCTGACGGAAACACTTGCTATGCGTTTCCAACGCCACAGGCATTGGCGGCTCTGAGTGAAGAAGATTTGGCAGAGTGCAGGCTGGGATATAGGGCAAGGTATGTGCTGGAAACGGCGAGGGTAATTGCCGCAGAACCGGACAAGCTCTACGAAATGACGCAGCTTTCTTATGAGGAGGCTTTTGATTATCTGAAAAACCTTTGTGGGGTAGGCCCTAAGGTGGCAAACTGTATCCTGCTGTTTTCTATGGAAAAATACGCTAGTTTTCCGATAGACGTCTGGGTGAGAAGGCTGATGTCTGTCTTATATGGCACTGATGAAAACAATTTGAAAGAAATACGGGAGTATGCAGAAGAAAGATTCGGCGAATTGGGCGGCTTTGCTCAGCAGTATCTTTTTTATTATGCAAGAGAGTGTGGAATAGGAAAGGAAAAGACAAAATGATATTTACAGGAACTTTGGTAAATGCGGCAGCGATAGCGGCGTGCGGAGCTTTGGGTACATTTGTTATTAAAAATGTGCCGGAGCGGTTTAATGAAATTATGGTTAAGGCTACGGGTTTGCCGATATTGTTTATAGGAATTTCGGGTGCTTTGAAAAATGAGCATGTTATACTGCTCATCCTGAGCATGGTTATAGGAAGTATAATCGGTGAGTGGATTGATATAGACGGCAAAATGAAAAAATTCGGCGATGCTGTTGAAAAAAGGCTGAATTTCGGCAAGGGAAATTTTTCGCAAGGTTTTGTAACAGCGACAATAGTGTTTGTGACAGGTGCGATGGCGATAGTGGGCGCGATGAACAGCGGTCTTACTCAGGATCACAGTATGCTCTATGCAAAATCCATCCTTGACGGAGTTCTCGCTTTGGTATTTGCGGGAACTATGGGAATAGGCGTTGCTTTTTCTGCAATCCCGATTGTGATTTATGAGGGGCTTATTGCGACAATCGCCGCTTTTGTCGGGGATTTTATGTCAGCTGAGATGATAACCGAAATGGGCGCTGTAGGAAGCCTGATTATTGCGGCAATAGGATTTAATTTTTTGGATATAAAGCAGATAAAGGTTGCGAATATGATCCCGGCGATGTTTATTCCGTGCATATATTTTGCGGCACTTGGCTTATGCAGCAGCATTATTTAGCGGGTTTGGCTGAAATTTGACCGAATAATGTGTGTAAAGTGGCAATTTTGTGAAGAAGAATCAAAAAAATTTAATAAATTTTGCAAAATTATTGATTTTGCTATTGAAAAACGATAAGGAATGGTTATAATAGTGTTAGCACTCAAAGATAATGAGTGCTAACAATTTGGACGAAAATATTTTAAATATAACGAGGAGGTTTTTTTATGAATATTAAACCATTAGGCGACAGAGTCGTAATCAAAATGCTTGAGGCTGAAGAAAAATCAAAGGGCGGAATTTTCCTGCCGGGACAGACAAAGGAAGAACCTCAAATTGCAGAAGTAGTAGCAGTAGGTCCGGGAGAAGTTCGTGATGGAGCGCTCGTTCCTATGCAGGTAAAAGTTGGAGATAAAATCCTCTTCCCTAAGTTTATGGGAGTAGAAGTAAGAGTTGGCGGAGAAGATCTGATTGTTGTTTCAGAAAAAGATATCTTTGCAGTTCTTGCTTAATTAAAGGACAAATAAAACGAATAATATAGTAAATGGAGGGATATATAATGCCAAAAGAAATTAAATTCTCAGAAGACGCAAGAAGAAAAATGGAAGCAGGCGTTAACAAACTGGCTAACGCTGTTAAAATTACATTAGGACCTAAAGGAAGAAACGTTATCCTCGATAAGAGATACAGCCTTCCTATTATCACAAATGACGGTGTTACCATCGCAAGAGAAATCGAGCTCGAAGACAGATATGAAAACATGGGCGCTCAGATGGTAAAAGAAGTTGCTACAAAGACTAACGATGTTGCAGGCGACGGTACAACAACAGCTACATTACTTGCTCAGGTTATGATTAGAGAAGGTATGAGAAATGTTGCTGCTGGCGCAAATCCTATGGGCCTCAAAAAAGGTATGGAATTAGCTTCAGAATTTGCTGTTGAAGAATTAAAGAAAATTTCAAAGCAGGTTGAAGGTAAGGCTCACATTGCTCAGGTTGCTTCAATTTCTGCTGGCGACAAAGCTATCGGCGACCTCATTGCTGACGCTATGGATAAGGTTGGCGTTGAAGGCGTTATCACAGTTGAAGAATCAAAATCAATGGGTACTGAGCTTGAAGTAGTTGAAGGTATGCAATTTGAAAGAGGTTACCTCTCATCATACATGGTAACTGACAGCGAAAAGATGGAAGCTGTTCTTGACAATCCATATATTCTTATCACTGACAGAAAGATCACTCAGGGTCAGGATTTAGTTCCTATCCTCGAACAGGTTGCAAATGCCGGCGGCAAACTCCTCGTTATTGCTGAGGATGTTGAAGGCGAAGCTCTTGCTGTTCTCGTAGTAAACAAGATGAGAGGTCTTATCGACAGCGTTGCTGTTAAGGCCCCTGGTTTTGGTGACAGAAGAAAAGAAATGCTCAGAGATATCGGTATTTTAACAGGTGGTGTTCCTGTAGAATCAGACCTCGGCATGGATCTTAAAGAAGCTACACTCGATATGCTCGGAAGAGCTGGCACAGTTAAGGTTGACAAAGACAACTGTGTTATCGTAAACGGCGCTGGAGATAAAGCTAAGATTGAAGACAGAGTTAACCAGATTAAGGGACTTATCGAAATCGAAACTTCTGATTTCAGCAGAGAAAAGCTTCAGGAAAGACTTGCTAAGATGGCTGGCGGCGTAGCAGTTATTAAGGTTGGCGCAGCTACAGAAACAGAACTTACTGAAAGAAAATACAGAATTGAAGATGCTCTCAACGCTACAAGTGCAGCTGTTGAAGAAGGTTATGTATCAGGCGGTGGTACTGCTCTCGTAAACGTATATGGCGCAGTTGAAAAGTTTGTTAAGACTTTATCCGGAGACGTTAAGACCGGTGCAGCTATCGTATTAAGAGCTCTCGAAGAACCTCTCAGACAGATTGCAACAAATGCCGGTTTTGAAGGCTCTGTTATCGTAGAAAAGGTTAAGAAGAGCAAGTTAGGTGTAGGCTTCAATGCTGCAACAGAACAGTTCGTAAATATGGAAGAAGCAGGTATCATCGATCCGACAATGGTAACGAGATCAGCTCTCCAGAATGCGGTTTCAGCATCAGCATTACTGCTTACAACAGAAGCTGCAATTACAGATACAGAAGATCCTATGGCTAAGCTTCACGATATGCCAAACGGAATGGGCGGCATGATGTAGTTCGGCTGACGGGCAAATAATATAATATGTAGAAAAAATAATCTAAATAAAAAAAGGAATCTCTGCGGAGATTCCTTTTATTTTAGCAAGCGTGGATAATCTGTTTTAGCGTTTACAATGCGATAAACATATACATGATCGTCAATTACCTTATAAATGCAGACGTAATCTCCACAAATGACCTTGCGATATTCTAATTGAGCTAATTTTGAATCCGGATGCTGTGCGCCCATATAGGGAAAAGCGGCAAGCTTTTCGAGCGTGTCCAAGATGCGGTTGGTAATTTTTTCGGCAGACGCAGCGCCAACCATTTTCAAGTAAAAATCCGAAATCTTATCAATGTCCTGCCACGCCGCAACTAATATTTCTACCTGATATTTACGCATTTTCATACTTATCCTTTAAACGGCTTCGTATTTCATCAATGCTGTAAGTAGGAGCGCCGGATAAACGAGAAAACTCGGCTTCTAAAATGCTTGCACGATGATCTAACATTTTTTCTCTTTCTTCAAATGCTTCAACGCTCAGCAAAACTAAATCAGCTTCCCCTTTATTTGTAATAATGATTGGTTCGCCGGATGCCTTCGCAAATGTGGCCACCTGTTGGTATTCATTACGAAGTGCAGTAGAGGGTTTCAAATTCATAACATCAACCTCCTTGATATTTCTGATATAATTATATCAGAAGAGCGATATTATACAATTGTTTTTTATATAATATGATGCCTATTGCGCATAAACGTGCATTTTTCAATGATGTCGCGTAGGAAATGCGCCTGTGTGGCGTTTCGCCTAAACATACGACCGACCTATGCCGCCTATGCCTTGTCTTTGCTATGTGCTCGTACGTGTTTTTTTATGGCATCGAAAGATTCGTCGCTGATTATGTGCTCAATTCGGCACGCATCTTCTACGGCGGTTTCTTCGTTTACCCCGAGATTTATGAGAAATGCGGAAATGAGAGTATGTCTTTCGTAGATTTTCTTTGCAACTGCAAGCCCGGATTCTGTAAGAGTTAAAAATCCATGAGCATCCATTTCAACATAACCATCCTTTTTAAGTATGCTTATTGCGCGGCTTACGCTGGGTTTGCTGAAGCCCATATATTCGCCGACAGCAATAGAGCGCACCTCCGGACGCGTCTGAG
>CAVIBE010000141.1:0-8233 GCA_963640885.1 Oscillospiraceae bacterium
CTTGATTCATAACGCTCCGTGCCTATTACATGAAGTCCGCCCAAAGAAATAACCTTGTCGTGCTCTTCCTGTCTTTCAGCCTTGTACTTTTCAAAAATCTTTGTATATTCTTCACGAGCTGCGATAAGCTGCGGATCTTCCAGATATATCATGCTCGAAGCATAGGATATAGTTTCATCATCATATCCTTTTTTCTTCAGCTCCAATTTTGCCAAAAATTCAGGATTTCCTCCAAGAATAATGTCAGTACCTCTACCAGCCATGTTTGTCGCTATCGTAACAGCCCCGAATCTGCCTGCTTCAGCAATTATAGCAGCTTCCTGCTCGTGGTGCTTTGCGTTGAGCACATTATGTTTTATGCCTCTTTTTTTAAGAGTAGCACTTATTTTCTCTGAATTTTCAATAGAAATCGTTCCTACCAGCATCGGCTGCCCCGTCTCATGCTTTTCAACGATTTCATTTATTATAGCCTTATATTTGCCCGGTTCAGTTGCATATACCAAATCCGGTGCGTCCTTTCTTATCGTCGGCTTGTTTGTAGGAATAGTGATAACATCCATATTATAGATTTCTCTAAATTCCTCTTCCTCGGTCTTTGCCGTACCGGTCATGCCCGAAAGCTTGTCATAACCTCTGAACAGGTTCTGAATTGTGATAGTTGCCAAAGTTCTCGACTCTCTTCTTACCTTGAGATTTTCCTTTGCCTCTATCGCCTGATGCAGTCCGTCGCCGTATCTTCTGCCGAACATAAGTCTGCCTGTTATTTCATCAACGATTATAATCTCGCCGTCTTTTACTATATAATCAACATCAAGCTTCATTAAATCTCTCGCCTTTAATGCGATGAGAATGTGATGATTGAGTTCCATGTTTGTCGGGTCGGACAAATTCTCTATTTTAAATGAATTTTCAACTTTTGCTACGCCCTGCTCCGTAATAGATACGGTCTTATCTTTTTCATCAACAGTATAATCCTCATCACGGTGCATATTCTTGATAAAGCTGTTTGCAACCTGATACAGCTCCGTTGACTTATCGCCCTCGCCGGAAATGATTAAAGGAGTTCTCGCTTCATCCACGAGTACGCTGTCGACTTCGTCCACTATCGCATAATGTCTGCCTCTTTGCAGTCTCTGGTCAGCGTATATTGCCATATTATCTCTCAAAAAGTCGAAGCCGAATTCATTATTCGTACCATAAGTTATATCACAGGCATAAGATTCCTGTCTCGCTTTCATTGACATTCCGTTGACAATACAGCCTACAGTAAGTCCAAGGAATTTGTAAAGTCTTCCCATCCACTCCATATCACGCTTTGCGAGGTAGTCATTTACCGTTACTATATGAACGCCTTTGCCCTCCAGCGCATTGAGATATGCCGGAAGTGTTGCCACAAGAGTTTTACCTTCACCGGTTTTCATTTCTGCGATTTTGCCCTGGTGCATAACAATACCGCCTATAAGCTGAACGTGGAAATGACGCATTCCCAAAGCTCTGTCCGCCGCCTCCCTGCAAACCGCAAACGCTTCCGGAAGAATATCATCCAAAGTTTCTCCCTCCGCAAGTCTCGCTTTGAATTTAGCTGTCATGTCCCTGAGTTCCTCATTGGAAAGTTTTTTCATGTCATCGCCGAGAGCTTCAACCTTATCGGCAATTTTTCCAACCTTTTTTACTTCTTTTTCGTCTAAATCTCCAAAAATCTTTTCTAAAAATCCCATTTTATTCTCCATTATTATAAGGGGCGACTATACAGACCGCCCCCAGGTTTTAACGTATACCAAATATCTGTGCTCCGCAGGTATGGAAAGCATATACACTCACAAGCACAAGCACAACAACTAAAGCCATAGCTTTAATAATGCTCATGCTTCTGTCTTTTCGTACTCTGCCTTTTTGGTCAAATTCCACCCTTCGCTTTTTCTTGGCTTCAGTTTTTTTAAACTGCGGAAGCGGATCCTGCACATCGCCGGATTCTACAGTATCATTCTCAATTTCATAATCATGGTAAACATTTTTCATTATTTTCCCTCACCGATATCGATTTCTGTTTTAGTTTTTCAAAACCTTATCTGTAACAAATGCGCTGTAAATAGCTTTAATAGCCGCCTCAAAGTCGTTTTCTTCCACACCGACGATAATATTCATCTCGCTCGACCCCTGGTCAATCATTCTGATATTAACGCCCGCATTATAAAGTGCGGTAAATAAAGTTGCCGAAACCCCCGGTCTTTTAATCATTCCATGCCCTACTGTAGCTATGAGAGCCAAATTTGAATGAACTTCCAGGGTATCCGGAGCCATTTTCTTCTGAATGTCTTCTAAAATATCGCCTAAAATTCCCTCCAGTTTTTTTGTGGAAATAACAACCGATACCGTGTCTATACCCGACGGAAGATGCTCAAAAGAAATATTGTAATTTTCCAAAACAGTCAGAAGTCTCTTTACATATCCGACCTCAGAATTCATATTATCCTTATATATCGCGATTACAGTAAAGCCTTTTCTTCCGGAAATTCCTGTTATAACTTCTTCCTTATCTTCATAATTATCGCCGTCTACAATCACCGTTCCGGGATGCTCCGGTTCATTTGTATTTCTTATATTGATAGGAATATTTGCCTCTTTTACCGGGAAAATCGCCTCATCATGAAGCACGGACGCGCCCATATAGGAAAGCTCTCTGAGTTCCTTATAGGTTACTCTTGAAATCGGCTTAGCATTTTCGATTATTCTCGGGTCTGCCATCAGGAACCCGGAAACATCGGTCCAGTTTTCATAAACCTTTGCGCCTACAGCTCTCGCAACCAGCGCTCCTGTTATGTCGGAACCGCCTCTTGAGAAAGTTTTTATGCTGCCATCAGGCTTTGCTCCGTAAAATCCGGGCAAAACTGCATATTCATGCTTTGCAAGCTCCTCCGCCAGCGCCACATTTGTTTCTTCCGGCATGAATTTGCCGTTGTTATCAAATTTTATAAAATCTTTAGGGTCAACAAAATCAAAGCCCAAGTATTCAGCCGTAATAACTGCGCTGAGAAATTCTCCTCTGCTTGCTACATAATCATTGCTTGCGCCGTTTTCCAGCTCTTTCTGTATTTCCTTAAAATACGGCTCCAAATCCAGATTCAACCCGAGATTTATTACCATTACTTTAAATCTGTCACATATAACCTGATATACCTGATTAAAAGGTACGTTGTGCTCTATGTGAGTTTTGCAAAGATACAACAGATCTGTAAGCTTGCTGTCCTCAGAAAATCTTTTCCCGGGAGCAGATACTACAATAAATCTTCTTGCCGGATCTGCTGCAATTATTTCTTTTACTTTTTTCATCTGAATTGCGTCTGCGACAGATGAACCACCGAATTTTGCTACTTTTATGTCCATATTAATACATCTCTCCTTGAACTTTTATTATATATGGATTCGCCTATATCCGCAAGAGGCTGATTCTATATATTTGCAGCCTTCCTTAAAATTTCAGCTTTATCGGTCTTTTCCCACGGAATATCCAGGTCGGTTCTTCCCATATGACCATATGCCGCAATCTGTCTGTAAATCGGTCGTCTGAGATCGAGGTCGCGAATTATTCCTTTCGGAGTAAAATCAAAGTTTGCAGCAACGATTTCTGCTATTTTCTCGTCAGAAATTTTGCCTGTACCGAAAGTCTCTACCATTACAGATACAGGTTCTGCAATTCCAATCGCATATGCGAGCTGCAATTCGCACTTGTCTGCCAATCCTGCGGCAACAACGTTTTTAGCTGCATATCTTGCTGCATAAGCGGCACTTCTGTCAACCTTCGTTGGGTCTTTGCCTGAAAATGCGCCGCCGCCGTGTCTCGCATAACCGCCATAGGTGTCGACAATGATTTTTCTTCCGGTCAGGCCGGAATCGCCCTTAGGTCCGCCAGTAACGAATCTTCCGGTCGGATTTATATGATAAATTGTTTCATCGTCAAGAAGCTCCGGTGGGATTACTTCTTTTATTACGTATTTTATGAGATCCTTCTTAATTTGTTCCTGGGTCACGTCTTCGTCATGCTGTGTCGAAATCAGAACGGTATCCACTCTCTTTGGTTTGTCTGCGTCATATTCAACTGTTACCTGAGTTTTGCCATCAGGTCTTATGTAGGACAGTATTCCTTCTTTTCTCACCTGAGCGAGTCTTCTTGCGAGTTTATGCGCCAGCGATATCGGCATCGGCATGAGCTCTTCTGTCTCATTGCAGGCATAACCGAACATAAGTCCCTGGTCTCCGGCGCCGTCTCTGTCTACGCCCATTGCAATATCTGCGGACTGCTCGTCGATAGAGGTTATAACTGCGCAATTTTCAGCGTCAAATCCGTACTCGCCTTTGGTATATCCGATGTCGGCGATTACGTTTCTGATAAGTTTAGGTATGTCAACATAGCACTGTGTTGTAATTTCTCCTATAACAAGCACAAGTCCGGTAGTTACCGTAGTTTCGGCCGCAACTCTTCCATTCGGATCGTTTGCAAGTATCTCGTCAAGTATAGCATCTGAAATCTGGTCACAAATTTTATCAGGATGCCCTTCGGTTACCGACTCTGATGTAAATAATCTTTTCATATCTTTTTCCCTCCAAATATCAATAAAAACCTCTCCTTGAAAGAAGCCGTAGTAAGCGGTTCGTAACCGTTCCGCGACAAACGCCCATTTTCCAACGTTTCTCCGTAGGGAACGGTTCGTAACCGTTCCGTGACAAACGCCCATTTTCCAACGTTTCTCCGTAGGAAACGACCTGCGTGTCGTTCCTTGCCCGGATTCCCGATTGATTTTTATTTGTTTTCTGCGATAAGCTGCAAAGCTTTGGCGAGCTGAACGTCTTCAGAAATCGAGAAAACATTTTGCTGATAAGCTTTTTCGAGCAAATCTATCGTTGTAAAATCTAACGCACCATAAGAATAAACACCGGATTCTCTCTGGAAAAGTTTGATTGCAGCTTGGGTTGCCTCATCAAGCACACCGCTCAGCGTTATATTTTCATAACCCAAAATTTTAAGCCTTTGCTGAGCCGCATAAACGTTAAGACCTTTTTCTCCAGCTTTATACTTTTTGCCCTCATCCATATTGGCAACAGTCTTCATTTCCAGATATCGTTTTTTCGCCGCTTTGTTATCCCCATTATATATAATGTAGGAAGGCGTTAGACCATTGTCCTGAATCACGTTTCCGTCAGGCGTCTCGAAATAGTATATCGACAGTTTTATTGCCGCGCCGTTATCAAGATTCGCTACAATCTGAGCCATTCCCTTGCCATAAGTTTCAGCTCCGATGAGCACAGCCGCCTCGTTATCCTGAAGCGCTCCCGCAAAAATCTCCGAAGCACTTGCGCTGCCGTCGTTTACTAAAAGCTTAACCGGCACGTCTACGATTTTGTTGCCGTCAGCCTTGTATGAATATATCGTCTGATCCTGATTAACATAACTCATTATTTTGTCGTCTTTGTCTAAAAACAGGTTAGCAAGCGTTATTGCACTGCTGACCAGCCCGCCGGGATTATCCCTTATATCAACCAGCAGATTCTGTAAATTCTGATTTTCGTTCAGTTTTGCCCATGCACTGATAAACTCAGTTGTCGTCGACGCGTAAAAATTAGATATGTATATGTATCCGGTTGTCGCATCGAGCATTTTGTATGACACCGAGCTAACCTCTATGGGCGCTCTTTTAATTGTAAAACTGAGAGTCTGACTGCCGCGCTTTACCTGCATAGTAACAGAGGTTCCCTCATTGCCTCTCAGCAGAGTTGTCGCATCACTGGAGGTTTTGCCTTCGAGCGAAATTCCATCAATAGCAGTTATTATATCCCCTTCTTTAACTCCTGCATCCCTTGCCGGCGAAGTTTCAGTAAAAGAGGTTATGACCACCCCATCGTCCGAGTTAGACATCTGCACACCGATACCGTAAAACTCACCGGTAGCTGAGGAAACAAATTTATCACCGTCTTCCTTTTGAGGATAATAAACGCTATATGGGTCGAGCTGCTCAAATATTCCCTGATAGGCTCCGTCTATCAGCAGGTTTATGTCAACCTGACTTGCGTAATTTTTTTCGATATACTCGAGCAGTTCTTCCATTTGTTCAAGCTGCTGCGTGATTGTGCCGCCGCCCGATGTCGAAGTTGTATCTGCCGCCGCATAGGTTTCTCCTGATGAGGCATAAGTTTCAGCTTCTGCCTCATAGGTTTCGCCCGGTATCGCATAGATTTCTTCTTCCGTACAGGTTTCGGCTATTGGCCCGTAAGAGGTCTCTGAATCCGCTTCTTCGCCGAATATGGGCACTGCCGCAAACAACGTTGTCAGCACCAATGCCGCAACTATGAGCCATGCTATTATCATAGATATTTTTCTCAATTTGTTTTTATTGCCCAAATTTTAGCCATCTCCTTTCCCAATTTTGTTCTTATTCCTGTTTTTCTCTGAATTTTGCGAATAATTTTCGCCATTCGTTTTGTTTGGCACTTCGCTAACTCTCTGCGGAAACAAATTTTACTTCGAGCGAATTGTGCGCTTCCAACAAACCCTTCAGGCTGATATCATACTCTATCAAAAGAGAGCCCATTACAGCTTTTTTGTCAAATTTGCTTTTTATCTTGGTAGTCAGGATTTCCATATCAAAACTGCCTGTGGGCGTTTGATAAATTCCCCAAAAATGTTTTCCCACTTCAAAGTGCATTTCCTGGCTTTTGACTCCGTATCTTCTGAGCTTAACCACGTCGCCGTCGATTTTTAAGGACGTTACGCAGCCCGGCATTCCGGAAAGCTCGGTTTCTTCGTATATGAGATAAAGGATTCCTCCCTTGTCGTATCGCTTCGCCTGAGTTACAAGCTCCATAACATCTTCTTTGCCCTCTCTGGTTTCCTGACGTGCATTTATTTTCATTATGACCTTTTCCATAGTCTGTCCCTCTTTCCTACTGTTTTTTAGCCTCACATGCTGAGCTTTTACTGTTCTTCCAGCGCATAGCCCACCAGTCTGTCCAAAAGTTCTGTATATTCAAGCCCCATTGCGCTCCACAGCTGTGAAAACATGCTGTTGTCGCCAAATGCGGGGATTGAGTTTATTTCATTTACATATATGGTTCCGTTATCTTTGTTCATGAAAAAATCTACCCTTGCGAAACCGTTTAAATTTAAAGCTCTATATGATTTTATTGCAATTTCTTTTGCCTGAGCCGAAATGCTTGCAGGAATGTCTGCCGGGATTGTTCTCTCAACTTTCACCTCTTTGGCAAACTTCGTTTCGTAATCGTAAAATTCGGCAGGATAGGTCAGTTCGCCTACCGCTGAAGCGAGCGGCACTGTATTTCCTATTATTCCGACCTCGATTTCACGACAGTTAACCGCTTCTTCTACCAATATTTTTCTGTCAAGCCCTGCTACTTCCCACAAAGCGGCTTTAAGCTCGTCTTTGTTTTTTACTTTGTTTACGCCGATGCTCGCTCCGTAACAAGCGGGCTTTACGAAAACCGGGTAGCCAAAAGTGCTTTCTATCTCTGCCATTACTTTAGCTTCGTTATCTTCGATTTCTTCTCTATAATATGTTTTCCAATCGCAAACAGAAATTCCCGCCTGTCTGAGAACAACTTTGGTCAAATCCTTGTCCATAGCAAGCGCAGAGCCTAAAACGCTGCATCCGACGCAAGGGATTCCTATTGTTTCAAAGGTTCCCTGAATAGCGCCGTCTTCGCCTTTAGGTCCGTGAAGCACAGGAAAAGCTACGTCTGCTATTTTCTTCAATGTTGAAGATGTGGTGAGAACCTGAAGATTGTATTTTTCGGGTTCTGCCAATAACCTGAGTTCGGCATAGTCTCTCCATTCTCCGCTTTCTATCATATCTATAGGACCGTCGTATAACAGCCATTTTCCTTCTTTGGTTATGCCAATCATGATAATTTCATACTTCTCTCTGTCGATAGAAGTCAATACGGAAACCGCTGATTTGAGCGAAAATTCGTGCTCAATTGATTTTCCGCCGAATATTATTGCAAGCCTGGTCATTCCTCTTCCTTTCCATATAAAAAACAGTTTTTTATTCATGCCCCAAGGGCATTCCATATATTATACCAAAATTTACGAAAATAAAGAATAGCAGTTGTTATTTTTTTCTTGTTTTTTAATTATTTTTTACGAATTTTATGAGGGCTTTTCCGATTTCTATGGTTTTGAGCTTGCGAATATATAGGTTACTCAGGAAACGTACCTATGTGT
>CAVIBE010000142.1:0-5277 GCA_963640885.1 Oscillospiraceae bacterium
GATGAGTGAGGACGTTCGCAAACGGGAGCTTGCCCCGCTACAGAGTATCCGCGATAACTACGAGAAAATTGTGTTGTCCCTTGAACCGGGACTTGATGCTTCCTATGACGGGATCAAATCCGAGAGCCTCATTGACTGGCTGCTCAATGAGTTTACACGAAACGGTTTAGAACCGTTTCCTACGGCAAATCGTTGAAAAATGCACGTTTATATGATGCGGCGGCAATACGGATTATTGGCATTGTTCACGGAACGGTTACGAACCGTTCCTAATGGAATATTCAAAAAACAAATAATCCGAACCTATCTTCTACAACAAAGATTGATTCGGATTATTTTGTCTGGTGCGGTTGATGGGACTTGAACCCATACGTCTGCTGACACACGCCCCTCAAACGTGCCTGTCTGCCGATTCCAGCACAACCGCATATTCACTTGTCAGCCCGTCGTTTGCTGACTTGTTTATAATATACCAGACAGGTAGCTTTGTCAACCACATTTTTTCATTTTTTTGATTTTTTCTAACTCCGCCTTCACCTTTTCGTGAGTATCTTCTATGCTTCCGGAGCTGTCAATTACAACACATTTACGGTTCAGCCTCTCTTCGCGAGGCATCTGATTGTTCATGCGATTTATTACATCCTCCCTTGAGGCTCCATCCCGCTCCATAACCCTTTTTATACGAGTTTCATCATCAGTATCCACAATCCACAAAACATCCACACGGCGGTCGTAACCGGCCTCAATAAGCGTCGCCGCATCAAGAACCGTTATCTCCGTTTTAGAATCCTTGAGCTGACGCTCTATCTCCTCACCCATTTTTCTGCTCATTATAGCATTAAGCCTGGCAAGTTCATTTTTGTCAGCAAATACGAGCTGCCCCAATTTTTTTCTAGCCAAAGTTCCGTCAGGCTGAATGTACTCCGGGCCGAAAGCCTCCTTTATCTCAGCAAGAGCCTCACTTCCCGGCTCCACAATTTTCCTCGAAACCAAATCCGCATCCACAACAGTAATCCCCTGCTCCTTTAAATATTGAGATACTGTCGATTTTCCGCTGCCTATGCCACCAGTCAAACCAATAAACAAAATACATTTCCTCCTTTACAAGCACACCTAAAGCGCTCTCAGTTATTTCACATCATACCAGCTCAAACCGCTGCCCATGCCGACCTCAAGCGGCACTTTAAGTTCAACTGCACCCATCATATTTCTTTTAAGCAGCTCTTCCACAGCCTCACGCTCATCCTTAACAGTATTAATAATAAGCTCGTCATGCACCTGAAGTATCAGCTTTGAGCGATATCCTTTTTCCCGAAGCTCCTTAAAAACCTTTATCATAGCTATTTTTATAATGTCAGCCGCGCTTCCCTGTATCGGCGAATTCATAGCCAGTCGTTCTCCCGCCTGACGCTGCATATAATTAGAAGCTTTTATCTCAGAAATATATCTTCTTCTGCCCTTTAAAGTCGTCACATACCCGTTCCGGCGGCACGCTTGCACAGTATTATCCATGTAAGCCTTTACGGCAGCATACTTCTCAAAATAGTCATTTATATACTTTTCCGCTTCCTTACGCGTTATGTTAAGATTGCCTGAAAGCCCGAATCCGCTCATCCCGTAAATCACGCCAAAATTAACCGCCTTCGCATTGCTTCGCTGAATAGCAGTAACCTCATCTTCCGCCACTTCAAATACCTTAGCCGCAGTAGAACGATGTATGTCAGCTCCCTGTCTGAAAGCCTCAATCAGCCCCTCATCCTCAGAAACATGCGCCAAAACTCTCAGCTCAATCTGCGAATAATCCGCATCCACAAGCACACAGTCATCGGCAGCGACAAAAGCCTTTCGGAGTTTCTTACCAAGCTCCTGCCTTACAGGAATATTCTGAAGATTAGGCTCGGTACAGCTTATCCTGCCGGTAGCAGTGCCCGTTTGCTGAAAATGCGCCCTTATACAGCCGTCCTTTTGGCTTATCAGAGGAATAATCCCCTCAACATAAGTGCTCTTCAGCTTAGTCAGTGTCCTGTATTTCAAAACAAGCCCCGCAATCTCATATTCGTCCTGAAGCTTTTCAAGCACATCAACATTAGTGGAATATCCGGTCTTCGTCTTTTTCCCGCCCGGTATTTTTAATTTTTCAAACAAAATAACGCCCAGCTGTTTCGGCGAATTTATATTAAATTCCTCACCTGCAAGCTCGTAAATTCTTTCTTTAATGCCTTTGAGATTTTCATCTATTACCGCTCCGATTTCCAAAAGCTCAGCCTTGTCCACAGGAAAACCGTTGTATTCCATGTCAGCAAAAATCTCTATGAGAGGAAGCTCAATATTATAATACACCTCTTCCATGCCATAATCTTTTATCTGTTTATCCTGAACTTTTTCGACAGCACGTACAAGCCTTATGCATTTCAGCCCGTAATCGGCATATTTTTCATCACTGTTTCCAAAAAGATCCGCCTGAGCGTTGTTTTTATAAAAGGTGCTCTGGTCCTGCATCTCTTCATTCAGATATATCACAGAAAGAGAATTGTATCCGAAATCGTTGCGCTGCGGCTCAAGAACATATTGAGCGATTCCCATATCAAAAGCCGTATTGTATACATAATTCTGAGGCAGAATGCTCTTTAGCATGAAATAATCGTCTTTAAGCAGATGACCCTTAAACGCAAGGCCTTGCTCCGCCATTATCCCGAAAGCTTCCGCAATCTCGCCCTGATTATTGTAGAAAAACACCTTATTCTTTATATTAATCATAACCGCATATATTTCGGGAGTGCTGACGTGATTTGAATCGCCAAAAACCTTTATATATGCGTACCTTTCTCCATCCGCGAAAGACTTAAATTCTTCGGTGTCAGGCGCGGCGCACAGCTGCAAGTAGTCCTTTAGCTCTACAGTAATCTTTTCCTCAGAAAAACCCGCTTCGCCATCACCGCCAGTATTATAACCGGCAGCGCTATCACTGTCAGCAGCTTCATTTTCACCATTTCCTGTCATTTTCCCTACCCAGGTCTTATCAAGCTTGGTAATCAGAGAAAACAGCTCCAATTCTCTGTAAATCTGTATTATTTCTTCTTTGTTAGGATTTTCTACCCGGCACTCTTCAAAATCTATTTCTAAAGGCACATTGGTTTCTATCTGAGCCAGCCGCCTGCTCATCAGCGCAAGTGCCGCATTTTCTTCTATTTTTTCTCTGAGCTTAGGCTTTGAAATCTGCTCGGTATTTTGCAAAAGATTTTCAATGCTGCCGAATTGCTCTATCAAGGCTATGCCGGTTTTTTCCCCTATCCCCGGTATTCCCGGAATATTATCGGAATTGTCTCCCATAAGACCCTTTAAATCAACGAATTGCTGCGGGCTCATATGGTAACGTTCGCGCATTGCAGCCTCGTCATATACGTCAAATTCACTGATGCCTTTTTTTGTGAAAATAATCTTTGTTCGCTCAGAAGCTAACTGAAAAGCGTCCTTATCACCTGTTATGATATAAGGCTCAAGCCCCTCTGCCTCAGCTCGTTTGACAACTGTCCCGATTATGTCGTCAGCTTCAAAACCTTCCAACTCGGCAATTTTAATTCCCATCGCATTCAGCACCTTTTTTAACAGCGGAAACTGCTCCAAAAGCTCAAAAGGCGTTTTTTTTCGTCCTGCCTTATATTCTTTATATTCAAGATGTCTGAAAGTCGGCGCCTTCAAATCAAAAGCCACCACTGCATATTCAGGCTCGTATTCTTTGAAAATCTTGTTGAGCATATTGATAAATCCATAAACAGCATTGGTATGCACGCCGCTTTTAGTAGATAAAGGTGGAAGCGCGTAGAAAGCCCGATTGATGAGGCTGTTTCCATCTATCGCAATTATCCGTTTATTTCCCATTTTTCCCTCCAAAAAAAGAACTTCTGCATATCATCTGTAGATACGCAGAAGCCAATCATTGTTATTCTATAATATATCAGCCAAGGTAATTCCCCCGGTATATAAAGCTTTGCCAATAACGCATCCGTAAATGCCCATTTCCTTGAGTTTTTTGATGTCGTCAACGGTAGAAATTCCGCCTGATGCTATGAGATTTGACTTTATTCTCTCATTCATGTTGGCAATTTCCTCAAAATTCGGTCCCGCCATCATTCCGTCTTTTGAAATATCCGTATAGACTACAGTTTTAAGTCCGTATGTTTCAAGCTCCATAGCAAGATCAGCAGCCGTCACATCCGTAAGCTCCGTCCAGCCTTTAACAGCAACATAACCGTTTTTCGCATCAAGAGAAACTGCAATTTTATCGCCAAAGGTCTGTATAGCCTCTTTAAGAAATGCCTTGTTTGAAAGAGCGCTTGTGCCCAAAATTACTCTTGTCACGCCTGCTTCCACCATTTCTTCAGCATATTTCATATCTCGTACTCCGCCACCGAACTGCACAGGCACGTTTACAGCCTCAATCATGGATTTGATAAGATTTTTATTGACCGCTTCGCCCATGAGCGCACCGTCAAGGTCTATTATATGAAGGTTTTTTGCGCCTTGTTCTACCCAGTTTAAAGCCATTTTTACAGGATCATCGCCATAAGTCTCAAGCTTGGCAAAATCTCCTTGAACTAATCTTACGCACTTACCGTTTTTGATATCAATTGCAGGAAAAATATTCACGAATTCATCTCCTTATTTAAAATGATCAAATTAAAAAATAATATGTGACTTTCATTATATATCCTCACAAATTCAAAAAGCAATAGTTTTCAGATAAAAATATAAATTCTTGCCTTAGCGGCATCCTTAGATTATAATTTCATACATAAATAATAAAGAGGGTGACGAAATGTTAGATTATCATGCAAATACAAGCCTGTCAGATGACAGCGATACTCCATATACACAAATGCTTGATACTGCTGTAAATCTCGGTTTGAAGGAAATTGCCATAACCGACCACCATGACCCGGATTATCCTGACCCGGACTTTCCGTTTGACCTGGATTTTGATAAATATCATCTTATGCTCGGAGCGGCTGAGATTGATTACAGAAAAAAGATAACGGTCAAGAAAGGTCTGGAGCTCGGAATACAGGATTCGTGTCTGGATAAATGTAGGGAAGCTGCGAATAATTTCCCATATGACTTTATAATAGGGTCTTTTCATATGGCTCAGGGTGTAACGGTTGACATTCCTGAGTATTATGAAGGCAGAAAAGCTGTTGAAATACAAGAGGGTTTTTATACTTATGTGCTCAAGTGTATCAAGGAATTTAAGGATTACAGCGTACTCGGTCACATAAATAT
>CAVIBE010000143.1:0-597 GCA_963640885.1 Oscillospiraceae bacterium
GGTATATACAGTAGAGGATAGCCACGTTCACGTTGTTGTAGGCGAGACAAAACACCCTATGCTCGCAGAGCACTTCATTGAATGGATTACATTAAATACCGCTCAGGGAACTTACAGAAAACATCTCACACCTGGTCAGGAACCAATCGCAGATTTCTGCCTTTGTGATGGCGAAAAAGTTGAAGAAGTGTATGCATATTGCAATTTACACGGATTATGGAAACGATAAAATCGAATTACGCATAATAATCAATCCCCGTTATGAATTTATTCATAGCGGGGATTTTTATTAACAACAGTTATTTATGAGTCTTCGCAACTGCCATAGCCGCATATCCGAAGCTTGCTCTTCTGCGCTTTTCACGCTGTGACAAGAACGAAACAAAGCAGCATCTCTTATCAAGCCAATCTCCCATCAGCCCTACAGCCTTTCCTGTAGTGAACGCTGCTACTATCGTGCCTATTCCAAGCCCGTCAAGGTGACCTAAAAACATAAGCGTCATTCCGGCAGTAATCGCCAGACAAGTTACGTCAAATGCAATCTTAATCTTTGGATAACCCACTCCGGTAATCTGCGATAATTCACGCGGAAACAGA
>CAVIBE010000143.1:607-7478 GCA_963640885.1 Oscillospiraceae bacterium
GTATAATCGGCAGCTGACAACGGTTTGAGAGTGCAATGCCAAAGCTTATCAGCAAATAGCTTATAATAAAATACAGCACGCGCCACCCAAGCTCATCCGGCAGGATGCCAATCCACAATTCGTGAACGTCGAGCATTTCTCCAAATGCGAAGCCTACAACAAAGCTTCCGAGATACGGTAGCACGAAACGCCGCCTAAGCACCATCAGGCTCATCACCAATAAACCTTGAAATATATACGTCCATGTACCCAGAGTCAATGCCGGCAGCACTTCCGAAAAAGCGAATGGCAAGCTTGATATCGCCGAAATGCCTGAGCCGGAATACAGCATCAACACAACGCCGAAGCTGTTAGTGACAACTGCCAGAGCAAGCGCCGCCTCGCCCCGGTATACTTTCCTTCCCTCTTCATCTGCTTTTACTTCCAAAAATACACGCCTCCCAAAAATAATACAGGCTCAGATCGCCTTCTCGCGCTCTTCGCCCCTTAACGGGAGCAATTATAGCAAATCAGGCGTGATATGTCAATGGGAGAGCCCTGCCCCGCTTTCACCTCTTTTGATCTTCAAATTTCGTGTATCGTTTCTTATAAACGCGCATTTTTCAACAATTTGTCGGTTGTGATGCGGTGGAGGCACACATTTCAAAACAAAATGCGGCAATAAAAACCGCCCGGCGGGCGGTTTTTATCAAATACGTACAAAAGTGCAAAGCCTTTATGGCTGGATCGCGCCACCTTCGTGAGCAGGGCGGCAATTCTGCATATAGAAATAAGGCGCACCCTTTGTAACCCTTGGCGGCGGGCAAACCCATTTAGCCCTTCTCGCCTCAAGCACCTCATCCGAGACCTCAAGCTCCAGAATTCCCTTGTTTATATCAATATTAATCATATCTCCGTTCTCAACAAGAGCAATCGTACCGCCCTCATAAGCCTCAGGAGACACATGACCAATAATCGTTCCGTGATTGAAACCCGAAAATCTCGCATCCGTGATAAGCGCAACCTTTTCATCAAAGCCCTTAGCTACCAGAGCATCAGTAATAAGCATAACCTCCTTCATGCCCGGCGCACCCTTGCAGCCCTCATAACGCACAACCACAACATCGCCCGGAACAATCTCGCCAGCCATAAGAGCCTCATAAGCGAGAAACTCATGGTCATAAACCTTAGCAGGACCCCGGAACTCCATCGTCACATCAGGCACTCCCGTAGGTCTTACAATAGCACCGCCCGTCGAAAGATTGCCAAAAAGAATTTTAAGCCCCGGCTTGTCAAGCACAGGATTCGACAGCTCGCGGATAACGCCATCAGAACCCTTTATATGTTCCGCATTTACATGCGAAAGAACATCTCTCCATGTTCCGCCAGCCAGCGCAGGCTCGTCCAGATAAAGCTTGCTCTCAAGAGCCTTCATCACCACAGGAGTGCCACCACATTGATAATAATCCGTAATCGTGTAAGAGCCGCTTGGCATAACCCCGCAAATACACTTTATATCGTCAGAGAATCTGTTGAAATCATTAATGCTGATGTCAATTCCAAGCTCCCTCGCATAAGCGAGAATGTGAAGGACTGCATTCGTAGAACCGGCAATCGCCATATCCACCATTATCGTGTTAAGAAGCACATTTTTCGTTACGAGATCGGATGGCTTGATATCGTTCTTTGCCAAAGTCACAATGTGCTCGCCCGCTTCACGCGCCTTCTTTGAAAGCATAGACTCCGAAGTCGGAATAGACGCAGCGCCCGGAAGCACAAGATTAAGCACCTCGCCCAAAAGCTGCATAGTATTGGCAGTGCCCATAGAAGGACAGGCTCCGACAGACGGGCAAACCAAATCTTCAAGCATCGAGATTTTTTCCTCATCGCCGGACTGTACAGCCACATCCAAATCTGCGGCAACAACACGCTCACCGTTGCAACAGCCGGTAGGCATTGACCCGCCCGAAACCACAATAGTAGGGATATTTACGCGCATAGCCGCAAGATAAGCGCCGGCAATTACATTGTCGCAGGAAGCAAGGATAACCAATGCGTCAAATTGCTGAATCGCAGAGACAAGCTCAACAGAGCCGGCAACCCAGTCTCTGAGAATGATATCGTATTTAAGCTCTTCGGCGTTAAGACTTAAAAGTCCACAGGTTGAGGGAATTCCAAATTCCAATGGCATACCGCCTGCAGCCCAAACGCCCTCTTTTACGTGCTGAGCAAGCTCGCGAAGGTGAGCTGTTCCCGGAGACGCTTCCGAAAAGGCGTTCGCGATTCCGATATGCGGTTTGCGGCGAATATCCTTATCACCAAATCCGACAGCTTTGTACATAGCTCTGCGGCTCGCAGCCTCAGGCTCATTCCAATAAGGTCTGTTTGTAAAATCTTTCATGGTCATTCTCCTTTCATGTATACTTAACAGCATTATATACGAGATTTCTTTTTATTAACAGATATTTTTACGTTTTTAAGCTCCCGAAAAATGGGGTTTGTCACGGAACGGTTATGAACCGTTCCCTACGGCGGCTTCGCCGAGAATTTGGGTGGGACGGAACGGCACACAGGCGCGTTGCATACGGCAAATCGTTTGAAAATACAGGTTTTGGGGCGTTCAATGTGCGAATTATACAAGGGGCGGAGGCAATATGGGTCGGCGCAAACGTTGTCGTACGTTTGCAAGGCTCATGTTGCGAAGACCCCACAGGTCGCGAACCGTTCCTACAACGAAAAATTGAAAATGCGCATTTATGCGAAATGATCCTATCAAAAAACAATCGCAAAAATTTACGATTGTTTTTTGGTGATTTTTTAATCATAATTTCGGGCAGAAAAAAACCACCGCAATTTAAGAAAATTACGATGGCATTTGGCGGAGAAGGTGGGATTCGAACCCACGGTCCCTTTCGGAATCACTGGTTTTCAAGACCAGCTCCTTAAACCACTCGGACACCTCTCCATACATATTAAATTGTCCGTCACTCATTCAGCCCGCTGCATTCATCATTTAAATGGTGACCCATCCGCGATTCGAACGCGGGACACCTTGATTAAAAGTCAAGTGCTCTACCGACTGAGCTAATGGGTCAAATGGCTAGGGCGACAGGATTCGAACCTGTGGATGACGGAGTCAGAGTCCGTTGCCTTACCGCTTGGCGACGCCCCAATGAATCATATTAACTTTATATGGGGTGGATGGTGGGATTCGAACCCACGTATGCAGGAGCCACAACCCTGAGTCTTAACCACTTGACGACACCCACCATGATGATTTGCAGTGTTGTACTGCTGCTTTTTTAAAATGGCGACCCGGAACGGGCTCGAACCGTCGACCTCCAGCGTGACAGGCTGGCATTCTAACCAACTGAACTACCGGGCCACAATTTTGGTAGGGGCAACAGGGATCGAACCTATGACCCCCTGCTTGTAAGGCAGGTGCTCTCCCAGCTGAGCTATGCCCCCACATCCACTTTTCTACTGAACACACTTAGAGATTATACATCATTCTCTTAATGTTGTCAAGAACCTTTTTCTCTCATGCGTTCATCTCCTAAGAGATTAATGGTGACCCTACCGGGACTCGAACCCGGGTTACCGCCGTGAAAGGGCGGTGTCTTAACCGCTTGACCATAGGGCCTTGTCTTTTGTCTTGCGTCTCGTGATGACCGCTCCATAAATATACCAAAACCACGCTGCTTTGTCAACACTTATTTTAAAATTATTTTGACAATCCCCCTACAATTCCCTACAGCGCAAATTCCCTGCAAACTCATCGCAATGTCCGTCCCATTCAAAATCAGGTCAAAACTCTGATTTCAAGTGCCCAAAGGCGTTCGTCACGAAAAATTCTATCACAAACATTTTTCAGCTGCGCCAAAAAACGACAGTCAATCATAGAGGGACTTTTTCAAGCTCCTGACGGCGCTCAACAATATTCACAGTCCCCGAGGTGACCTCCATAAAATCTTTTATAATCTTATCAGTCTCGTCCGGATCACAGACAATTTCAAGAGTTACCTTGTCCGTAAAATCCGTCTTGCGTATTATAAAGCTCCCCTTTTGCGCCATGTTCTCAGCCTTGCCATGATACGTATATTGAATTTCAAGCACCAACACGTCCATATCCTTGACAGCGGCAACTCCCGCAGCATTCAAAGCCTCCTTAGCTATACCCGTATAAGCCCTTACAAGACCGCCCGTGCCTAATTTTATCCCGCCGAAATACCGGGTCATAACGATTGCAGTGTTTGTTATCCCCTCTTTCATAAGCATATGAAGCACAGGAACACCCGCCGTGCCCGAAGGCTCCCCGTCATCGCTGTACTTTTGAATCTCGTATTTTTCGCCTATCACATACACAGGCACATTGTGAGTAGCATCCCTATTCGCGCTTTTGACGGATGCCACAAATTCCTCCGCCTCCTCTACTGTTTCCACAGGCTTGATATAACCTATAAACTTGGACTTTTCAATCACAATCATCTCTTCAGCCTGTTTCAAAACAGTTTTGTATCTAACAGCCATGCGATGCCTCCTTATATTTATATCAGATAATCCCTGTATCTGCCGTAATCTTCGCCAGACAGCTCCACTTCAAAATAAGTCCCGTCATTTCTGTAATCCATTTTAATAACCTTGCACTTTTCGCACAAATATGAGCTTATATTTCCTTTATCATACGGAATTAGAAGCTGCGCAATAATCCTGTCGAAAAACAGCTCTTCGTTTATCCTGTCCATGAGCTTATCCACATTCAGCCCGGTTTTGGCAGAAATATAAATACAGTCAGGTCCTGCCGGCAGAGTGTCCATGTAATCGTCGAGTGCATCGATTTTATTGAAAACATACAGTTTCTTTATGTCGCCTGCGCCGATATCGTTCAAAACCTTGTCCGCCACCGACATATTGAAAAAATAATCCTTGTATGAGCCGTCAACCACATGCAATATCAAATCCGCATATAAAATTTCTTCAAGCGTAGACCTGAACGCATTTACGAGAGTATGAGGCAGCTTGCTCACAAAGCCGACCGTATCTATCAGCAGATATTCTTTGTCAACATCCGCTCTGATATTTCTCAAAGAAGTGTCGAGCGTCGCAAAAAGCATATTTTCCGCAAAAACCGCCTTATCCTCTTTTTCAGTCATCTGAAGCATTTTATTCATCAAAGTCGACTTGCCCGCGTTTGTATACCCGGCAATCGCTACTATCGGCAATCCCGATTTTTCACGTTTTGAGCGCTGCACGCTTCTCGTAGCTTTTACTTCTTCTATTTCCCGCCTTATTTCGTCCATCTTTCTTGCAATATGTCTTCTGTCAGTTTCAAGCTTTTTCTCTCCCGGGCCTCGAGTTCCTATCCCGCCGCCGGTTCTTGAAAGCGATTTTCCAAAGCCAACCAATCTGGGCAATCTGTACTGAAGCTGCGCCAGCTCGACCTGAAGCTTACCTTCTCTTGAAATCGCTCTTGACGCAAATATATCCAAAATAAGGATGGTACGGTCTATTACTTTTACACCGGTCTCCTCTTCAATATTTCTTATCTGCCTGCCGGAGAGCTCATTATTCATGACCACAACATCAGCCTCTAACGTCTGACATGCCTCTTTAAGCTCCTCAAGCTTGCCGCTTCCCATATATGACGCCGGATTCACTCTCTCGCTTTTCTGGGTCATCACACCCACCACTTCAAGATTTGCAGCTTCCGCAAGCTGCTCCAGCTCTTTCATAAAATACGAAATATCTTCTGTTCCTATCTGAACCCCTACGAGAATCGCTCTCGGGGTTTTGTTTTCTTCTAAAATTTCTTCCTTATTTATATCCATTGCGCACCTCATCGTCGTTTTTCACAGATAATCATATCTTAATTCCGGTTTAATAGCAAGGAGAGATATGTCTTGTGCTTAACAATCTGCGCTTAACAATAACGCCCCGTTAATGCGGCTGCAGCCAGCCTACATCTACGGGGCGTTATTTATTCACAGTATGCGATTTTACAACATTTCACTCAAAGCCTGTAATTTAAGCCAAAATATACAACTTTAACCCAAACATATGACTTTAATCAAAATACGCGCTTTTAAGCATTTCCACGTTTATAAGCTCCTTTTTGAGGTGAGGATTTAAAATCTTGATATGAGTACCCTTCATTCCCAAAGATTTCGACTCTATAACGCCTGCGCCGTCAAGTTTTCTGAGCGCATTCAATATCACGGAACGGTTTATTCCGGTTTTTTGCGCCATTTTAGCGGCAATAACAAGGCCTTCATCGCCAGCAATTTCGTCGAAAGTCTGCTTAACAGCTTCTATTTCCGTATACGAAAGAGTAACTAACGCAAGCTGCACAACAGCCTTCATTCTAATTTCGTTTTCAATCAGTCTGTTCTGACGTCTTTCGAGGTCTATTCCGACAATTCCAGCGCTATGCTCTGCGATTATAACGTCCTCTATCGTATATTCGTTGTCACGTCTTGAAAAAATCAGAGTTCCGATTCTTCTGCCGCCGCCGTATACCGGCACTATCATCGTATACTTGCCAAAAGCTGACTTGTCGTAGGGAAATATTTCATCCGCTACTTCCCCGGTCGCATTAACCAGAGTTTCCTGAATCTGCATAAGTTTCTCACTTGTTTCCTCTTTTACACAGAATTTTCCGGTTTGCGGATCTTTAATTGCAGCGCTGTCCTGTGCAACAATATAGTAGGCTCCCAGAATTTTTCCGTTTCGTCCAACTAAATACGCATTTGAAAGCATGAGACGGCTCAAAATCTCGCTGACTTCATCAAAAGGGATTCTCCCCTCTGCGGTTTTTTGCAAAAGCCAGTTGAGCTTTCTCATTTTTATAAGAATCTGTTCCATTTTTCTGCCCCAACTTATAAAATATATTTTT
>CAVIBE010000144.1:0-2041 GCA_963640885.1 Oscillospiraceae bacterium
CAGCCGTATACTGTACCATCCGGTTCGGTGCCTCCGCCGCCACCTCCGGCAAAACACCCACAACCGCCGCCGCCGGCTACGGCATCAAGCTCATTATCATTCATTTCATCACCCGATTCCGCCTTGACGAAATCAGCTTCTGTCAGCTCTATTCCAACCTCTTTTGCAAGAGCGATACTTGCGCTAATTGCATCTGCAGTCTCCATATCATTAAAGCTCAGCGTTTTTTTCTTCAGATTTTCGTCTTTGGAAACCAGTTCCAGAAATTTTTTCATGCTTTCACTCATAACAGAAGTCTCCCTCTTTATTTTTTGTGGTTTTGCATATATACCTGGCGTCCTTTTTCGGCCGCTGCTTCTATTTTTGGCGTCCAACCGCCGCGGAAAATCTCACAGGCTGCCATATCAGGTCCGAGGATATCGTCCGGAGTGCTCTCAAGCGCACTGGCTCTGCAGCCTCCGACACATTCCATCGCATATTCACAAGATGCGCAGTCGGGGTTATGAGCAAAATATTCGCTAGCTCGCGTGTCTATCAATTTGAGATATCTCGAATCGGTAATACACTTTTGCAGCCCCAGTTCGCCAATAAGTGGAAACTCGTTTTGAATATCCATTGCTGACAAAGCCATGCAAGGCAGCGTGCGTCCCTCAGGAGAAATATACATTTCCAGTCGCGCATGGCCACAAAGACACATAGTATCCGGATTTTTACAGTGCTTTCTGTAAGCCACTCCACTATTTTCCGGATGTCCGGCATCACCTACGAAGAATCCGCCAAGCTGAAGATTAAGCGGCATTCCATCAGCAAAATACTGCGGTATATAATCCAGATACAGTTGATAAAGTTCCGCCATGCTTATAGACTCGCCGTAACCGCCCTCTTTCCATGCTCCCATATTGCTGACAGGGTTGGTTTTCAGTTGGCGACAGCCCCAGGATGCCAGTAAGTTTACGCTCTCACGCAGGGTATGTTTGTTGTCTTGATGGATACACATTTCAGCCCCGGTAGGAAATCCTCTGTCCTTACAGCGGAGAAAAGCCTCCTTAACAAGTTTTTCCGCACCCGGAATCCCTCTCAGCCAGTCGTGATGACCCACGCCGTCAAAGCTCATGTTAAACTCCGGATAGATACCGCGCTTTTCCAGTTCATCAAGCAAACTGTCCGTAACCAGTTTGCCGTTTGAATAAATCGTAGTGATACGGATATCGCGCTGCAGCAGTGCATCTACGATTTCAAGAAAATCCTTACGAATCAGCGGCTCGCCGCCTGTCAGAGACACATTCATAATGCCGCACTTTTCAAATTGGTCGATGATGTCCATAACCTCATCATGAGACAGCTCTCCCAACTTTGCGTCGGGAGCAGACATATAACAGTGCTTGCATCTGTAATTGCATCGTCCTGTAATAGACCAATGAGCCACTTTTATATATCGGGACGGATACAACCTGTACTTCTGCTCCGGTTTCAGACTTGTGCCTTCATTGCATGATTCAATGATTCCTTTTTCTTCGAGAACAGGAATCATATCTCGCATTTCGCCGGGAATCAGCGACAGTGAAAGGTCTACTGTTCCGTCGCAAAGATTCAGCAGGTCAAATTCCTTCTTGCGAAGAAATGTTGTTTGTTTATTTTCGCGATCCACAATGGCATAGGGCAGCTTTTCCCAGCCTCGCAGTAAAAATTTTTCTTTAATGATGTAAAACATATAACCTCCTTCTATATAGATGACAGATTTATGTAGCTGTTCAAAACGTATTTTTGTCTATCTATATCCTCCGTTTTTCTTTTCACAGGTATATACGAGGTTAGAGTGATTTTGTTAGAAAAAATCCGAAATATTTTTAAATAATTTTCGTTTTTTTATAACATAGCATAATACCTGTTTACATATATCTTTCCTGCATCTATACGTCAACTCGCTGTCTTTCCACAAGCTGTGCAAAAAAGCCGTTCTGCGCAATCAGTTCTTCGTAATTGCCATCCTCAATGATTTTGCCTTTGTCAAGCACTATAATGCGGTCGCACTGTTTGATTG
>CAVIBE010000145.1:0-1635 GCA_963640885.1 Oscillospiraceae bacterium
TCAGTATATCTTATAATCAGGCTTCCGCCTTTAACCCTTACAGTGATATCCGTATCTTTTTTGCAATATCCGTTTTCAACAGCCGCAACAGCCGCAGCGCAAGCTCCTGTTCCGCAAGCCCAGGTCTCGCCGTTGCCTCTTTCCCAAACACGGATTTTAATAGTATTTTCGTTAATAACTTTAACAAATTCCGTATTTACTCTTTCTGGGAAGAGCGGGTCATTTTCAAACTTAGGTCCGATATTTTCCAAATCCAGGCTTTCAATATTATTATTGAATACAACGCAGTGTGGATTTCCCATTGATATACAGGTAATCTTAAATCTGCCGCCAGCCACTTCTGCGCTGTAATTGATAACTTTATCAGCATGAACGTCTACAGGAATCTTTTCTGCGCTCAGCTCAGCCTTGCCCATGTTGACCTTTGCCAGCTGAATCTCGCCATTCTTTCTAAACAGCTCGATTTCCTTAATGCCGCTCAGCGTTTCAATTGTCATCTTTTCCTTCTTGACGATATTATTGTCAAAAAGGTATTTTCCGATACATCTTATCGCATTTCCGCACATCTTACCTTCGCTGCCGTCGCGATTGAACATTCTCATTTTAGCATCAGCTACATCCGATGGACAGATAAGAATTACACCGTCTCCGCCTATTCCGAGATGTCTGTCCGAAAGACTGACGCTGAGACCTTCCGGATTATTTATTGACTGCTCGAAGCAGTTGAAATAAATGTAATCGTTCTGGCAACCGTGCATCTTAGTGAATTTCAGTTTCTGTCTCTCAGTTCTCATCTCATTTATATTGACAAGCTCCGTGCTCATCTGTGAATATTTGCTTCTGAGACATTCTGCCAAAGCATTTGCCGTATCAAGAGAAGTCAGACACGGTATGCTAAGCTCAACAGATTTTCTTCGGATTTTTACTGAATCCGCTGTAGGAACTCTGCCCTTTGATGATGTTGAGATGATATAATCTATCTTGCCGCTCTGAAGCACTGTGAGACAGTTGTTATCTGATTCATGAATCTTGTCTACAACATGTACCGGTATATCCTCAGCCTTTATCACATCAGCAGTTCCTTTAGTCGCATAAATCTCATATCCGAGGTTTACAAACTTACGCGCTATATCAGCGATTTCCGGTTTATCAACGTCTCTGATTGTAATCAGAACGCCGCCGCCCGATTTTTTCATTTTATAACCTGCCGCAACAAGTCCTTTGTAAAGAGCTTCTTGCAGAGTTCCCGCAATTCCGAGAACCTCGCCTGTAGATTTCATTTCAGGTCCCAGATGCGTATCAACATTTATCAGTTTTTCAAATGAGAATACCGGCACTTTTACCGCAACATATGGAGAAATCTTGTATACTCCTGTTCCATAACCCATATCTTTAAGCTTTTCACCGAACATAGCTCTTGTAGCAAGCTCAGCCATCGGAACGCCCGTAACCTTGCTGATATAAGGAACAGTTCTCGAAGATCTTGGATTTACTTCGATAACATAAAGTTCATTGTTGTAAACCAGATATTGAATATTTACAAGACCTCTTGTATTGAGTCCGAGCGCCAATTTCTTTGAATAATCCAGGATTTTTTCAATAAAATTGTCCGTGAGGCTCATTGCCGGATATACG
>CAVIBE010000145.1:1645-2398 GCA_963640885.1 Oscillospiraceae bacterium
AATAAGAATGTCTTCTCCGTCGCATATAGCATCAATTTCAAGCTCAGTTCCCATCATATATTTGTCTATCAGCACAGGATTTTCAATATTCTGGCTGAGTATGATGTCCATATATTCGTCTACGTCCTTTTCGTTGAACGCAATTATCATGTTCTGACCGCCGAGAACATACGAAGGTCTCAAAAGAACCGGATAACCGATCTGCTCCGCAATCTCAAAAGCTTCGTCTTTAGTCATTACAGTATGACCTACAGGACGTTTGATATTAAGCTCACTCAAAAGCTCGTCAAATCTTTCTCTGTCTTCAGCTCTGTCGATGCTGTCAGCGCTCGTTCCGAGAATATTGACACCCTGCTCATTTAAGAATTTTGTAAGTTTGATAGCAGTCTGACCGCCGAACGCAACTACAACGCCATAAGGTTTTTCAACCTGAATTATGCTCATTACATCTTCGTTTGTGAGCGGCTCAAAATACAGTCTGTCAGCCGTATCAAAGTCTGTAGATACAGTTTCAGGATTGTTGTTTACGATAACAACGTCATATCCGAGTCTCTTGAGCGCCCATACGCATTGAACCGAAGCATAGTCGAATTCAATACCCTGACCGATTCTGATTGGGCCTGCGCCGAATACGATAATAGTCTGTTTTCCGTCTTTATGCTCTTTTATAAACTCTTCCGCCTCATTTTCTTCATCGTATACCGAATAGAAGTAAGGTGTTTCAGCCGCAAATTCAGCTGCGCAGGTATCTAC
>CAVIBE010000145.1:2408-5102 GCA_963640885.1 Oscillospiraceae bacterium
GATAGGATTTTCAATTTTAGCTCCGCTGATTTCTTCTATGAGAGAATCAGGAAAACCAAGCTTTTTAGCGTCCAGATAGAGCTCTTTGTCGAGGTTCTTTCCGCCCGCCGCAAGTTTTTCTTCCATTGCTATAAGATTCTTCATCTTATATGTAAACCATTTGTCAACCTTTGTTATATCAAAGATTTCTTCAGGAGTTATGCCCCTCTTTAACGCTTCGTAAATAACAAACATTCTGTTGTCATCACAGTCATAGAGCTTAGCTCTGATTTCTTCATCAGATAAACCTTTGAGTTTAGGGTCGTTCAGGCTGTTTCTGCCGATTTCTGCGCCCCTTACAGCCTTCATAATTGCCTGCTCAAAGCTTGTTCCAATCGACATTACCTCACCGGTAGCCTTCATCTGAGTGCCGAGCTCACGTTTCGCATATACGAATTTGTCAAACGGCCATTTCGGGAATTTAACAACTATATAGTCTACCGACGGCTCGAAGCATGCATAAGTTGTTCCTGTAATCGCATTTTTAATCTCGTCAAGAGTATAACCTACAGCGATTTTTGAAGCAACCTTGGCGATTGGATAACCCGTAGCCTTTGAAGCTAAAGCCGACGAACGCGATACTCTCGGATTTACCTCAATTACTGCATATTCAAAGCTGTCCGGATGAAGCGCAAACTGACAGTTACATCCGCCCTCTACTTCAAGCTCGTTTACAATATCAATAGCTGCACTGCTGAGCATCTGATATTCTTTTGTAGCCAAAGTGATAGCCGGAGCAACTACTATACTGTCTCCTGTATGAACACCTACAGGGTCAACGTTTTCCATGCTGCATACGCATACGGAATTGCCCTTGTGGTCTCTTATAACTTCAAATTCTATTTCTTTCCAGCCTGAGATACATTTTTCAACCAGACACTGAGTTATAGGTGAAAGTCTGAGGCCGTTTGATGTAATTTCAACCAGCTCTTCTTCATTATGAACAATGCCGCCGCCTGTTCCTCCCAGAGTAAATCCCGGTCTGATGATGAGCGGATATCCAACCTCGTCAGCAAATTTAATTGCGCTTTCAACGTCGTATACAACAACGGAAGGAATTACAGGCTGACCGATTTTTTCCATTGTATCTTTAAAAGTCTGTCTGTCCTCAGCCTTATCTATTGTCTCTCTTTTTGAACCGAGAAGCCTTACATTGTGCTTTTTAAGGAAGCCTTCAGCGTCAAGCTGCATAGAGAGATTCAATCCGGTCTGACCGCCGAGATTTGATAAAATGCTGTCCGGCTTTTCCTTTTCAATTATCCTTTTTACAATATCTGTTGTAAGCGGCTCGATATAAATCTTGTCAGCCATAACATGATCTGTCATGATTGTAGCAGGATTTGAATTTATCAGCACTACTTCGATGCCCTCTTCTTTAAGTGAGCGGCACGCCTGAGTTCCGGCATAGTCAAATTCTGCGGCCTGTCCTATAACAATAGGTCCCGAACCGATAACAAGTACTTTTTTAATGTCTTTATTTAGAGGCATTCTTCTTTCCCTCCTTCATTAAATCAACAAATTTACCGAAAAATGTTCCTAACTTATCAGGTCCAAGCGCAGCTTTCGGCTGGAATTGCACTGAAAAAGCAGGCTTGTCCGTATATTCTATTCCCTCGCAAGTCTTATCATTTATGTTTACATATCTTTCGTAAGCCGTTTCCGGGAGGGTTTCGGAAAGCACGTAATATCCGTGGTTCTGGCTTGTGATATATATTCTGTCTGTATTCTGATCTCTTACCGGCTGGCTTGCGCCTCTGTGTCCGTAATGAAGTTTGGCAGTTTTTGCTCCATGAGCTATTGCCATAAGCTGATGCCCGAGGCAGATTCCGAATACAGGAATCTTATATTCAAACACCTTCTTTATTTCATCCACAATTGCCTGATAATCTTCCGGATTTCCCGGGCCTTCTGAAATCACAATTCCGTCCGGCTTATATTCTGCGATTTCTTTTGCAGTTGTTCCTGCCGGAACAGTTATTACTGTACAATTTGAATTTAAAAGACTTTCCTTTGTGCTGTTCTTTGTTCCGAGATTCCACAAAACAACTCTGTATTCCTCGTTTTCAGCCTTGGTTTCAGTCGCCTTTTCAGGAGTAACGGCTTTTACCGCATCCTTTATTTTGTAAGCTTTAAGCTCTTCAAGTCTTTTTTTAAGCTCATCCTTAGAATAGGTGATCATGCCGTTCATTACGCCTTCTTCACGAATTATCTTTGTGAGCCTTCTTGTGTCTATACCATATAATCCCGGTATTTTATTTTCCTTTAAAAAAGTGTCAATAACTCCCTCGCTTCTGAAATTTGAAGGATTATGACACCACTCTCTAACAACATATCCATTTAAATTGATTTTGCCGCTTTCAAAATCTTCTTCAATAACACCATAATTACCAATAAGCGGGAATGTCTGTACTACTAACTGACCATAATAACTTGGGTCGGTGAGGGTTTCGAGATAGCCAACTACCGAAGTCGTAAAAACAACTTCGCCAACGATTTCTTTTTCGTAGCCAAAGCTTTTTCCCTCAAAAACAGTTCCATTCTCAAGAATCAAGTACGCTTTTTTTTCACTCATGTTTCTTACTCCTGTTTATCTTCTCTCAACTTATAAATTTAAAATCAATATATAATATCAGATTTATATTTTTTTTGCAAGAC
>CAVIBE010000146.1:0-7182 GCA_963640885.1 Oscillospiraceae bacterium
GCAAAATATGGGCAAAACATTAGCTTATAAAATTCTTGAAAATCATCTTGTTGAGGGCAAGCTTGAAGCAGGCAATGAAATTACCATCAAGATCGACCAGACACTGACACAGGATTCCACAGGAACGATGGTATATCTTCAGCTTGAAGCTATGGAAGTTGATGAAATTAAAACAGAATTGTCTGTTGCATACATAGATCACAACACACTTCAGACAGGTTTTGAAAATGCGGACGATCACGCATTCATTAAGAGCGTAGCAAAGAGACACGGAGTGCTCTTCTCAAAACCGGGCAACGGAATTTGTCATCAGCTTCAGCTTGAAAATTTCGGTATTCCGGGCAAAACTCTTTTAGGTTCAGACAGCCATACTCCGACAGGCGGAGGCATAGGCATGATAGCTATTGGAGCCGGCGGACTGGACGTTGCTGTTGCAATGGCAAAAGGTACATACAGCCTTACTGTGCCTAAAGTTATAAATGTACACTTGACCGGAGAGCTTAAACCGTGGGTGAGCGCAAAAGACGTTATTCTCTACGTTTTACAGCAGCTGACAGTTAAAGGCGGCGTAGGCAGAATCGTAGAATATACAGGTGAGGGTGTAAAGCACCTTACAGTTCCTGACAGAGCTACAATCACAAATATGGGCGCAGAACTTGGCGCTACAACTTCGGTATTTCCGAGTGATGAAAATACGAGAAAATTCCTCGCTTCTCAGGGAAGAGAACAAGATTTTGTGGCTATGGAGGCGGACAAAGACGCGGTTTATGATGAAGTTTTGGAAGTAAATCTTTCAGAATTAGTGCCTTTTGCTGCAAAACCACATAGCCCTGACAATGTAGATTCTGTTGAAAACATCGGCAAAATCAAGATTGACCAGGTTGCTATCGGAAGCTGCACAAACTCATCATATACAGACCTCATGAAGGTGGCTGCAATTCTCAAAGGCAAGAAAGTTCATGAAGATGTAAGCCTTGTAATCTCGCCGGGTTCAAGCAAAATCTTAAGCAAGATGTCAAGAAACGGAGCTTTAGCAGACATAATCAATGCGGGAGCGAGAGTTATCGAAAACGCCTGCGGACCGTGTATCGGAATGGGTCAGTCACCTAAATCAGGCGCTGTATCGCTCAGAACTTTCAACAGAAACTTTAAGGGCAGAAGCGGAACAAAGGATGCACAGGTTTATCTCGTAAGTCCTGAAACCGCTGCAATTTCAGCAATAAACGGATATCTCACAGACGGAAGAGAAAGCGGCGAAACTTTGCCATCAATCAATCCGTACGAAGATTTTGCTTTCAACGACAGCTTCTTCGTTTATCCGAAAGATTCAAATAAATCAAATACAGAAGTTGAGATGGGTCCGAATATCAAGCCGTTCCCGAGAAATATCGCACTTCCGGATGTTGTAGAGGGCAAAGTTGTTCTTAAAGCCGGAAACAATATCACGACTGATGACATCATGCCGTCAGACTCAAGACTGCTTCCATACAGATCAAATATTCCGCATCTCTCAAATTACTGCTTTGAGCTGATTGACAGCGAATTTCCTGAAAGATGCAGACAGAATAACGGTGGAATAATAGTAGGCGGCGAAAACTACGGTCAGGGTTCAAGCCGGGAGCATGCAGCGCTTGTTCCGCTCTATCTCGGAATCAAGTTTGTTCTTGCAAAATCGTTTGCGAGAATCCACCGCTCAAATCTCATCAACAGCGGCATAATTCCTCTTGTATTCAGAACATCAGAGGATTACGATAAAATCAGCCTTGGCGATGAGCTTGCTATTGAGAATGCAAAAGAACAGTTAAAGGGCGAAGTTATCATAGTTAAAAATCTCACAACAGGAGAAAGCTATGAAGCGCTTCACAACTTGCAGGATTTGGAAACATCAATGATAATGGCAGGCGGCAAAATCAATATGATGAAAGCTTAATCAGGACAGGAAATCGGATATATAAAATTAAACATGCGAAAGCCGGTTTTTAGGCTGACGCAGGGAAGGAAGTATAAATGGAAGCATATCTTGAAAAGTTTGAATCCATCGTAAAACAGCAGCTCGCAAGAGTTGAAAAAATGAAGCAGGACAAGGATTTTGTGGATTACAAATCGTTGGATAAAATTATAATAGGCATAGTGGGCGGAGACGGAATCGGCCCTGCTATTACAGCTCAGGCTCAGAGAGTTCTTGAACATCTCTTAGCTGACGAGCTTAAATCAGGCAAGGTTGAATTTAAAACAATTAATGGATGCACTATCGAAAACAGAGCTGCTGCAGGAAAAGCTATTCCGGATGACGTTTTGGCAGAATTGAAAAAATGCCACGTTATTCTCAAAGGGCCTACAACTACTCCGAGAAAAGGCGACAAATGGTCAAATGTTGAAAGTGCAAATGTTGCTATGAGAAAAGAGCTTGACCTGTTTGCGAATGTAAGACCGGTTAAAGTTCCTGAGCTTGGTATAGACTGGACGTTTTTCAGAGAAAATACAGAATGTATGTATGCTTTAGGAAGTCAGGGCGTAAATATCGGCGATGATATAGCTTTTGATTTCAGAGTATGCACCTCGCCAGGAGCAGAAAGAATCGCGAGACTGGCTTTTGAGTATGCTAAAAATAATGGCAAAAAACGAGTTACAATCGTAACCAAGGCAAATGTTGTAAAAACTACTGATGGGAAATTCCTTGAAGAATGTAAAAAAGTCGCAAAAGATTATCCTGAAATCGAGGTTGACGACTGGTATATCGATATAATGACGGCAAAACTTATTGACGAAAAGAGAAGAACTCAGTTTGAAGTGCTGATTCTGCCTAATCTTTATGGCGACATTCTTACTGACGAAGCTGCTGAATTTCAGGGCGGCGTAGGTACAGCTGGAAGCGCAAATCTCGGTAAACACTATTGCATGTTTGAAGCGATACATGGCTCGGCGCCACGAATGGTTGAAGAGGGCAGAGACATTTATGCGGATCCTTGCAGCGTTATCAGAGCCGGCGCAATGCTTCTGTCTCATATCGGATATCAGGAGCAGGCAGACAAGCTGTATGCTGCTATAGACAAATGCGCTGCTGAAGGCAAATACGTAATGACGGGCAGAAGTGACGGAGCGACAAGCGCTCAGTATGCAGACTATATTATGGAGAATTTATAGGCTTCGCTTAGCTACAAATTTTAAGCTGTTTAGGGAGAGTTTATGCAAATCAGTATAAAAAGGTCGGAGGGTTATGGTATTGCCTTGATTTTGAGCTGTTATTTATGACTGAAGCGTGAACTCTCTTGAAGCATAAAGCGATATTTTTTAAATTAGCTATTGAACAAAGAAGAGTATAATGGTAGTATTTTTCTATAAAAATGCAAAAACGAGAAAGAAGATACCTTGCGGTACCTTCTTTCAGGAATAAGAGAGTGTATTAGAAGTTGATAATTGCTTTTTAATAAACAACTAATAAGTTGCTACATGTATATTATACACAATGAATAGAATTAAATCAACAAATATTTTAAAAGAAATTAGTTTTTTTTATTCGTGTTTTTTTGAAAGGAAAATTTAAGAAAAAATGTGTATGGAAGAACTGTTAAAGTTACTGGAAATGGAAACGCCGCAAGATATGAATTATGCAGAATCTTTTTGCGAACTGATGGAGTCGGAGGAAAGCATAGATGAGGGTTTGTTTTTCAGACTCTTTTCTGAGGTGTCGCCCGATATACTGAAAGAGCTGGTTCAGAGCTATTTTGAAGAAATCGTTTCGGCTGTGCCGGATGACAATTTGGAGTTTTATACTTTTATGTCTTCATATAAAAGGAATTTAAGAGGTTTGATAAATTTCTGTTGTAAAGAAAACGACTTGAGAAAAGCAATTGCCGAGCTGTATAAGTTTCGTGAATGGTATCAGAAGCCGGAGGCTGTTTCGTGTACGGATTTAGATGAGAACCGGGATTTTTATGCTACTGTATGTGAAGCGCTGGTTTTAGGCAGGATGGAGCGATTATCTCTCGGCAGCTATGTTTTTGATTTTGAAAATGCAATGAATTTGGAATATGATGAATATGAAGATTATGCGGATGATGATTCTCAATATGATTATGAAACAATAGCTGAGGATGATTCGGATAATACGCTCATAGACAGAGATAATCCTGTTATTGAGGGTGAAGGATATGAAAATTACGGAAAGGGGAAATATTTACAATGACAGAGCAGAATTTAAAGGATATTTTAAAAATAGAAGAGTGGTCGGAGATAAATAATCCGCAGCAGTTTTTCAGGCTTATGAGCTATTATTGTGAGCTTGCGCCGGGAATAAGGACAAAAATTCTTTCTAAAATTCCTGATATGAACGGTCTTGCTGAGCGTTTCAGCGATTACTGCGCTTCGGGAATAGTGGAATATGAGCCGTCTATAATGATGGTTATATCTAAACTTTCTGATGATATGAAGGCTATCACCGGCGCTTCGGGCAAGATAAGGGGTGCGGCAAATAAGGAGAAGCTTTCGCACTTGTGTATGGCATTTTCGGAGTGGTTTGTGAGATATGGGGAAGTTAAGTGTACTTTGAATCAAAAGGATTTTGAGTGCAATATATCTGAGGCAATAAAGCTTGCTAAGGATAATGAAAATAATGACAAGCAAGGTGAGCTGAGCATGACGCTTCTCACAGCGGAACGCATAGGTATGATGCGCGAGTTTGATGAAAGATTGCTCGCAGACTCTGCGATCGATCTCGATTTTCTCACAGAGATATTTGGCGATGACGTTGATATTGAAATAGAGACGAACAATAAATCGCAGAAATATATAAATTAGTGAAACAATCAGAAAATTCAGCAAATAAGATTTTTATGTAACAACTAAGGGCGGCGAGCTTATGAATCCGGCTTATCGTCCTTATTTTCGTATAGGGGAGTAAGCTCAAAAGACAGCAAATTATCATATGATTACTTCCTATTAGGAACACTGTAAATACAAGGCTTTTCGGAGCCTACAAACCAGAAAAAATAATATTGGATCTATCACATTACGCAAAAAGCCGTCCGGCATGAAAAACGGGCGGCTTTTTTGTTACCGGGGAAAACCCGGAGAAATGGAGGCTTATATGGCATTTTTCTCATCTGCAATCGACACTTTACAGACCCTCGTTATTGCTCTCGGCGCTGGCCTTGGCGTATGGGGCGTGCTCAATCTGCTGGAGGGCTACGGCTCGGATAACCCGGGCTCCAAGTCCCAGGGCATGAAGCAGTTCATGGCTAATTAAAGGAATCAAAAGAAAGGAAAAGCACATCAGCATGGACACATTAGCCCGTATCTGCGAAACGCTGAATTGTGAGATTACCGATGTGATTGAGTTAGTACCAGACGAGCCTGCCTCCACAGGAGGTAAGGAACATGAGCGAATTGAAACCAAGAATAACAGAAAACGGAATTGATTATATCCTTGTCGGAGATTACTACATCCCGGACTTGAAGCTGCCGGAGGAACACCGCCCATACAGCGGCACACCAAGCAGGAAATCTGAAAAAGGTCTCCTGCTTTTTTTTCTGTCCAAAATGAGGTGGCAAAACGCCACCCCATCCACCAATTACCGAAAGGAGTGATATGAAATGCCCTGTCCGCACAACGAAATCTCTATTGTGCAGCGAAGCCAACAGCAGTCTGCGGTTGCCGCCGCTGCTTACCAGAGCGGCGAAAAGCTGTTCTGTGAATACGACCAAGAAGTGAAACACTACCCGGAAAAGCGTGGTATCGTCCACAATGAAATTCTGCTCCCGGCAAATGCCCCGCCGGAGTATGCAGACCGCAATACCTTATGGAACGCCGTCGAAGCGATGGAGAAACAATGGAACTCCCAGCTTGGAAGGCGGTGGGTGTTTACCATCCCCAGAGAGATACCGCCCGACCAGTACGCTGTCCTTGTCCGGGAGTTTTGTGAACAGCAGTTTGTTTCCAAAGGCATGATTGTTGATTTTGCCATTCATGACCCCCATCCGCCGGGACACAATCCCCACGCCCATGTCCTGTTAACTATGCGGACAATGGACGAGCATGGGAAATGGCTTCCCAAGAGCCGTAAGGTTTATGACCTTGACGAGAACGGGGAGCGGATAAAGCTGCCGTCCGGCAGATGGAAAAGCCATAAGGAGGATACGGTGGACTGGAATGACCAGAAGTATTGTGAAATCTGGCGGCATGAATGGGAGGTCATCCAGAACCGCTATCTGGAAGCCAACAACCGCCCGGAGCGTGTGGACTTGCGTTCCTATGCCAGACAGGAGCTTGATATAGTCCCCACTGTCCATGAGGGTGCTGCTGTCCGGCAGATGGAAAAGCGGGTATCCAGACGAATATCGGCAACCTGAACCGGGAAATCAAAGCCGCTAACAGCTTAATGCAGTCCATCCGGCAGCTTATCCAAAACCTCAAAGGCTGGATTACCGAGCTGGGAGAAAAAAGGAAGGAACTGCTTGCACAAAAAGCAGCGGAGGAAGCGACGCTTCTTCCCAATCTTCTGATGAAATATATGGAGATACGAAAGGAAGAACGGAAGGACTGAAGGTGCTGGGCGCATCCAACCTCGCCATGCTCCGCTATGAGTGGATTTGGCACAAGGAGCGCGGAACAGGCTTTCTCAATGCAAACCGGGCTCCACTGAAAAAATCCGAGAACATCTTGGTGTTTTACCAGAAGTCCCCGGTCTACAATCACAGTTTACTTACGGCAAGCCATATACCCGTGTTCATTCCCGAAGCGGTACAAGCTCCAACTATGGGAAATTTGAACGGCAGGGCTCCGAGTCCAACGATGGCCGCCGCTATCCCGGAAATGTGCTTTTTGTGCCTACGGTGTCCGGCGGTATCCATCCCACGCAGAAGCCCGTGGAGCTCTGCGAGTACCTGATCCGCACCTATACCCGCCCCGGAGAACTGGTTGCGGACATTTGCGCGGGCTCCGCCACAACCGCGATTGCGGCCATCAACACAGAACGCCGCTTTGTATGCTTTGAAACGGCCCCGGCCTTTTATGCCGCTGCCAGTGAGCGCATCCGTGCGGCGCAGGCAGTAAAAAGTTCTGGCGAGAAAGGAGTGTAATTATCGAGCAGTATTCTATCATTTACGCCGATCCCCCTTGGCGCTACTCAGCTAAGAAAGTACAGGGCGCGGCGGAAAATCATTATCCCACTATGAGTATTGAGG
>CAVIBE010000147.1:0-12980 GCA_963640885.1 Oscillospiraceae bacterium
GCGCTTTTGGACAAATTCAACAGACCGATTTATGTTAAAGTCGGGATGGAGCTTTTTTATAAGGAAGGTCCTGAAATCGTAAAGGAAATAAAGGCGAGAGGGCACGAAATCTTTTTGGATTTGAAGCTTCATGACATTCCTAATACTGTAAAAAGTGCGATGAGAAATCTGGCAGCTTTGAATGTGGATATGGTAAACGTTCATGCGGCAGGCGGCAAAAAAATGATGGCGGCTGCGATTGAGGGACTGGAAGAAGGCAGCAATGGCGGGAAAAGACCCTTGTGTATTGCCGTAACTCAGCTCACATCGACGAGCCCTGAGATGCTTAAAGATGAGCTTCTCATTGATACGGAGCTTGCGGAAACGGCTGCTCATTATGCAAAGATGGCAAAAGAGGCCGGGCTTGACGGCGTAGTATGCTCTGTTCATGAGGCTAAAAAAATACATGATGCCTGTGGCGAAGATTTTCTGGCAATTACACCGGGCATAAGACCTGCGGGAAGCTCCAAAGACGATCAGGTGAGAATTGCAACACCGTCATATGCTAAAGAGCAGAAAAGCAACTTTATTGTAGTCGGAAGACCGATAACGCAGGCTGCGGATTCGTTAGCAGCATATGAAGCTATATCAGAGGAATTAAAATAAGGGAGATGATTTTTATGGAAAGAAGAGCGGCAGAAATTTTATTGGATGTTAAGGCGGTATTTCTCAGACCGGAAGAGCCGTTTACCTGGGCAAGCGGCATAAAATCGCCAATTTATTGCGACAACAGATTAGTGCTTTCGTATCCGGAAGAAAGAACCGAGATTAAAAAAGGCATGGTAGAGCTTATCAAAAAAGAATTTCCGGAAGTTGAGGTTATCATGGGAACAGCTACTGCCGGAATCCCGATGGCTGCGCTTACGGCTGATGTTATGGGAATCCCTATGGGTTATGTACGTTCTGATGCAAAAAAACACGGAAAACAAAACCAGATCGAAGGAAAGATTGAGCCGGGTCAGAAGGTTGTCATCGTGGAGGACCTTATTTCAACAGGCGGCAGTGTTAAAACTGTTGTCGATGCGCTGAAGGCTGCGGGAGCGGACATTTTAGGAGTAGCGGCTATATTTACATACGGATTGCCGGATTCTTTCAAGAATTTTGAAGAAATGGGCGTTGAATTTAGAACTCTGAGCAATTATGACGTGTTGATTCAGGTTGCGGCTGAGAAAGGTTATATAAAGGAAGAAGTTTTAGGAAAACTCAGACAGTGGAAAAAAGATCCGAAAGATGAATCATGGATAAAATGATAAAATCCGGGATATTATCAATTAGATATTATTAACAGAAAGTAAAAGACCATAATCGGGGGAGCTGATTATGGTCTTAGTTAATTTTTACTTACGTTGTAGGGTGGTTAGGTTTTATCTACAAGTACATAATAATTTTTCCTTATGGCAGTTTTGTGTACAAAACAGGGAAAAACTGCGGCAAAAATGTTATGTTTTGTTGAATTTCGGCATTAAAGCAGAGGCGAGAATACTCGTATTATACCTCTGAACAGTCTCTTGAAGATATTTACGTTATTACATTTTTCTTCAGTCATTTCAATGCACTCGTTGAGCATATACAGATAATCTTCTTTGAGCTGAAGAACTGCCGAAGATCTGTACATAAATACACCACATTCAAAGTGGAGATACAGACTCCTGAAATCCAGATTTACAGTTCCGATTGTTGCCGTTTCGTCATCGCAGACAAAGGTTTTTGAATGTATGAACCCGGGTCTGTATTCATAGATTTTTACGCCTGCTCTGACTAATTCCATATAAGTCGCCTGAGTGCAGAGATGAACGTACCACTTATCATACTTATACGGTGTGACAATTCTCACGTCTACGCCGTTTTTTGCGGCAAGCGTAAGCGCAGTCATCAGCTCGTTGTCAATTATCAGATACGGAGTGCTTATATAAACATAGCGCTTTGCTTTATTTATCATATTGAGATAAACCATCTCCGCCTGAATTTCATTATCCATCGGACTGTCGCTGTATGGCAGCACATATCCGTCGCTCTTGAAAGGTCTTGTCCAGTGGACGTAGGGCGTATACCTGCTGTATTTGAAGCTTTCATAAGACCCGCAGAGATTCCACATCTGCATGAACATTACCGTAAGGCTCCAAACAGCCTCGCCTTTAAGCATGACAGACGCATCTTTCCAATATCCATAAGGATGAGTAACATTCATATATTCGTCGGCAAGGTTGATTCCGCCCGTAAATCCGGTATGACCGTCAATTACGGTTATCTTTCTGTGGTCACGGTTGTTCATGAGAGGCACTTTGAAAACATGAGCGCGTATAGGGTTGAATACGCGGCATTTTATGCCTTTTTTAATCAAATACTTATGGTATTTTTCGGGAAGCTTCATTATACAGCCGAAATCGTCGTATATCAATCTCACATCTACGCCTTGTTCAACTTTTTTCGCAAGTATATCCAATATCGTATCCCACATATATCCTTCTTCTATTATAAAATATTCCATGAATATAAAATGCTTTGCCTGTTTCAGCTCTTCGATCAGCGCTTCGTAAAAACGCTCGCCGGGGCTGAGGTATTCTGTGGAAGTATTTTTATATACAGGATAAACGCTGGTCGGAATGTTTTCTTCGATTCCTACCGATTTGTGCGGCGTTCCCAGATATGAAACCTGATTATATACTGAATAATCAAGCTGTTTAATCTCTTTTAATACATCCGGCTCTTGAAAAAGCAAATTTGAGGTCTCTTTATCGACCTTTATCGCCTGGGTTTTTATGTGCTTGCCAACTCTGTGACCGCCGAAAACGAGGTAGAGCAGACCGCCAAAAACAGGAAATATCAGAATCGGAATTATCCATGCCAGCTTATATGAAGGATTCTCGGGCTTGTTTATTATGAAAAGCACGACCAGAATGCTCACGACGGTCAGCATAGTATCGATATATGCGCCTATACTTGAAACGAAGAAAACGCAGTAAATCAGAAACGCTATCTGGATTAAAACCAATAGACCGGCGATGATAAGCCTGTTTGTAAGCACTTTAAATAGTTTGACCATAGTTGTAAAATCCTCCGTGTATATTTTCAAAAGCATCAGAATGTTTTATAATGCTATTGCACACGTTAATATTATAACAGAAAAGGTTGAATTTTGGATATGGATAAGGAAATAATTTTAGTTGATCTTAATGACAATATCGAAGGATATACATCAAAAATTGAGGCGCACAGGACGGGAGCGCTTCACCGGGCTTTTTCCGTTTTTCTCTATAATGGAAACAGGCTTTTGATTCAGCAAAGAGCTCGGGATAAATACCATTCCGCAGGGCTGTGGGCAAACGCCTGTTGTTCTCATCCGCGAAAAGGCGAGACGCTTGAGGCTGCGGTTTCAAGGCGGCTTATGGAAGAGGCGGGCATAAAATGTGCTGTGGAAGAAGTTTTTTCTTTTGTATATAAGCATCAGTTTAGCGGGCAGCTTTACGAGCATGAATATGACCATGTTTTTCTCGGAGAGTATGACGGTGAATATGTCATAAATCCTTATGAGGTTCAGGATTTTAAGTGGATAGAGTTGGATGAGCTTAAAGCGGAGCTTGCAGACTCGCCTGAGAAATTTGCATGCTGGTTTCAGATAGCGGCGCCAAAAGTGATTGAAATAATTCAAAACAGGGGATAATTTGTTACGGTTTTGTGAAAAAAAAACAATCTGCTTTTAATTTGCGCGCGGATGTGGTATAAATGTTGGAGACAATTAATAATGTAATTTACTAAATAGAAAGGGTTGAAGAAATGGCAAAGAAATTTATAGCGTTGTTTACTGCGTTTGCGATGTTATTTACGATGACTGCATGTGGTTCAACAATCGAAGGTTATGATTACGATTTATCAGAATATGTCAAGTTAGGCGAGTACAAGGGCATAGAGGTAGAAAGAGTTGAAGCGGCAGAAGTTACTACTGAGGCTGTTGAATCGGAAATTCAAAGCAGACTTGAGGAAAATGCTACAACTGAAACTCTCGAAGAGGGCGAGGTTGAAAGCGGCCAGACTGTAAATATCGATTATGAAGGAAAGATAGATGGAGAAACTTTTGATGGCGGAAGCGCTGAGGGCAAGGATCTCATCATAGGAAGCGGCGAGTTCATCGACGGATTTGAAGACGGACTTATCGGAAAATCTGTTGGCGAAACTGTTACTCTTGATTTGACGTTCCCGGAAGAGTATGAAGCAAATACGGATCTTGCAGGAAAAGATGTTGAGTTTACCGTTACAATCAACAGTATATCCAAGGAAGTTATTCCTGAGCTTGACGACGAGTTTGTAAAGAGCGTAAGCAATTGCAAAACTGTTGCCGAATACAAGGAAGAAGTTAAAAGAGAACTGAAAGAATCTGCAGAAGAAGCTGCTAAGCAGGACATGATGTCTGCTGCATGGCAAACTGTCTTTGATAATTCCGAAATCTTGCAATATCCTGAGAAGGAAGTTTCCGAAGCTGAGCAGGAAATGAAAGATTACTATGAACAGTATGCAGAAGGCTATGGCATGGAATTTGCTGATTTCCTCGAAATGGCAGGAATGACAGAGGACGAATTTAATGAGGAAGCTAAGAGTTATGCGGAAACTTCTGTTGCTGAAGAAATGATAATGTATTATATAGCAAGAGAAGAGGGCATCTCGATTTCTAATAAGGAATATAAGGAAGGCGCTCAGGAATATGCTGATAATCTTGAGTATGACAGCGTTGATTCTTTAGAAGAAGCTTATACAAAAGAAACTATTGAAAGAAGTCTCCTTTGGGAAAAGGTATTTGAATTCCTTCTCCAGAATGCTAAAATAGTGGATGAGCTTTCAACTGATGATGCTGATGCGACTACAGATACAACTACAGATACAACGACCGATACGGCAACAGATACGTCTACGGACGCAGCTAAGGATGAATAATCTCCGGTAGGTAGCGTGAAACAATCAGCAGGTTGAAATAATCGACAGGTTGAGACAATCGGCGGGTTGAGCTGAAAAAGCTGAAAGAGTTTGCAAAATTTTACGCAAAATTTTAAAAAATGGGACTTGCCAATTGATTTGAACGGTGGTAAAATACTGGAAATTGTGAAAATAAATAAATAAATAAATCTCAGATTTAAAGGCTGTGATGAAGAGGGCAGAGAAGTGTAGCTTACAGAGAGTTGCCGGTCGGTGCGAGGCAATAAGCGAAGGTCTCAATTGTCTATGGCTTCGGAGCTGAGGATTCGAGCGCGAGAGCGGGTAGGGTTCTACGCAGGTGCGGCGTTAGCGCACAGAGCTTGTTAGAGCTTGTGAGGTGGCAGTTTTTATGGCTGCAATTTGAGTGGTACCGCGGGAAAAGTTTTACCCCGTCTCAAGTGATATTGAGGCGGGGTTTTATTTATGAATTTTATTTAAAAAAGCTTGTGAGCCTGTGAATAAGAAAAGCGGGCGCAGCAAAGAAAGGAAGAGAGTGTTATGAGTAAAAAAAGAATTGAAACAAATTGTGTACAGGGCGGTTATGTGCCGGGAAACGGTGATCCGAGACAGATTCCTATCATACAGAGTACGACTTTTAAGTATGATACGGGTGAAGCTTTGGGTAATCTCTTTGATCTGGAAGCGTCGGGATATTTTTATTCGAGACTTCAGAATCCGACTTGCGATATGGTAGCTGCAAAGATTTGTGCGCTTGAGGGCGGCACTGCTGCTATGCTGACTTCTTCGGGTCAGGCGGCTTCGTTTTATGCTGTTTTCAATATTGCCGGCTGTGGTGACCATGTGGTTGCATCTTCGGCAATATATGGCGGTACGTATAACCTCTTTGCTGTTACGATGAAGAAGATGGGTGTGGATTTTACTTTTGTTTCTCCTGATTGCTCTGAAGAGGAGCTTAATGCGGCATTTAAACCTAATACAAAGGCTGTTTTCGGAGAAACGATAGCTAATCCGGCGCTTATAGTTTTAGATATAGAGAAATTCGCGAATGCGGCTCATGCTCACGGTGTGCCGCTGATAATTGACAATACTTTTGCTACGCCGATAAATTGCAGACCTTTTGAATGGGGCGCTGACATCGTAACTCATTCTACTACGAAATATATGGATGGTCATGCTGCGGCTGTAGGCGGTGCAATAGTTGATTCCGGTAAGTTTGACTGGATGGCGCACAAGGAAAAATTCCCGGGACTTTGCACACCTGATGAGAGCTATCACGGAATTGTTTATGCGGAGAAATTTGGGAAAGAGGGCGCTTTTATAACAAAAGCGACGGCTCAGCTTATGAGGGATTTCGGCTCAACTGCTTCTCCTCAGAGTGCGTTTATACTGAATCTTGGTCTGGAGAGTTTGCATGTGAGAATGCAAAGGCATTGCGCAAACGCTCAGGCTGTTGCGGAATTTCTCGAAAATCATCCTAAAATCGCATGGGTAAACTATGCGGGGCTTGAGTCAAATAAATATTATGAGCTGGCTAAGAAATATATGCCAAACGGAACTTGCGGCGTTATCAGCTTTGGCGTCAAGGGCGGAAGAGCGAATGCTGAAAAGCTTATGAAGAACCTGAAGGTGGCTGCAATCGAAACTCATGTTGCGGATGCGAGAACGTGTTGTCTGCATCCTGCGAGCACAACTCACAGACAGATGAACGATGAGGAGCTTGCGGCTGCGGGTGTATCTCCTGATTTGATAAGATTTTCCTGTGGTATAGAAAGTGCGCAGGATATAATTGAAGATCTGGAGCAGTCTTTAGCTCAGATTTAATGCTCAGACGAGGGAAAATTAGAGGATACTATGTAATGAAACGAGGAGGATTGTGCGATTATGCCTATTAAAATACCTAATGAATTGCCGGCTTATAAAACGTTGACTGATGAAAATATATTTGTCATGACTGAGACAAGGGCGACGACACAAGATATAAGACCGCTAAGAATTTTGCTTTTGAATCTCATGCCTACCAAAATTGATACAGAGACTCAGTTCAGCAGGCTGCTCAGTAACACTCCGCTGCAAATCGAGCTGGAGCTGGTAAATACTGTTTCTCATAAATCAAAGAATACTTCACAAGAGCATATGTTGGCTTTTTATAAGGATTTTGCAAGCATTAAGGATGAAAAATTTGACGGAATGATAATTACCGGGGCACCGGTTGAAAAAATGGAATTTGAGGAGGTTGAATATTGGGAGGAGCTTTGTGAGATTATGGAGTGGTCGAAAACTCATGTTCACAGCACTTTGCATATTTGCTGGGGTGCGCAGGCTGCGCTGTATTATCATTATGGTATTCCTAAAATCGGGCTTGCGAAAAAGCTTTTTGGTGTATTTCCTCACAGGGTGGAAGAGAAAAATCACCTTTTGTTCAGGGGAAGTGATGATGAGTTTTTCATTCCTCATTCGAGGCATACGACTGTCAGGAGGGAGGATATTGAAAAATGCGAGGATATAAGAATAATTGCTTCGTCGCCTTGTGCGGGTGTTTATGCGGCTGTTGTTGGTGAGGGAAAGCAGTTTTTCATAATGGGGCATCCGGAGTATGATCCGTGGAGCTTGAAAAATGAATATGACAGGGATGTAAAGGCGGGGCTTGAAATAAATATTCCGATGAATTATTATCCGGACGATGACCCGTCGAAGGAGCCGCTTGTAAAGTGGAGGGCTCACGCAAACCTGCTTTATTCAAACTGGGTTAATTATTTCGTATACCAGACGACGCCGTATGACCTGGAGAAGCTTTAGAGATTTTGTATAAGCGGAAAAGAATTTTTTTGCGGACAGGATTAAAAACTTGTATAACGCAGGTAAGAAAGGCGAGACCGCAAACGGTTATGCCAACATCTGGTTATTTTAGAAAAATAACGCTCGGGTGACAATAGAGGGCGTTATTTTTTTATGGAAAGAATTAATACAATTAAAGAGATGATAAACATCATATTGAAAAATACACGTTTATACGAAACAAACAAATGAGTCGTTCCATATGGCGGCTTTTTTTGATATAATGGGTTGTATTGAAGGGTTTTTGATTTTAATTTACATATGAAAGGTGGAATTTCATGTTATCATTAGACAAAGTATTTAATGCACAGATGATATTGAAAAATATAATTCGCGAAACCAGCGTCGTAAAAGCATATGGCATTGCACCACAGTGCGAGCTATATCTCAAACCCGAAAACCTCCAGATTACAGGCTCATTCAAGGTAAGAGGCTCAGCATATAAGATTGCGATGCTGTCAGAAGAAGAAAGAGCAAAAGGCGTTATAGCCTGCTCGGCAGGAAACCACGCACAGGGCGTTGCCCTCGCAGCAACCAAAAGCGGAATTAAATCAATAATATGCCTGCCGGACGCAGCCCCGATTTCAAAAGTAGAAGCAACAAAAGGCTTCGGAGCAGAAGTATGCCTTGTCGAAGGCTGCTACGACGACGCTTACCAGAAAGCACTCGAACTGAAAGAAGAGCACGGATATACCTTTGTACATCCTTTCGACGACGAAAACGTTATCGCAGGTCAGGGCACAATCGCCCTGGAAATATTAAACGAATTGGATGATATAGACGCGATTGTAGTGCCAATAGGCGGCGGCGGGCTTATTTCGGGAATCGCATATACCGTAAAACAAATAAGACCATCAATCAAAATTTACGGAGTGCAGATGAGCGGAGCGCCGAGCATGTACAATTCAATCAACAACGATGAAATACTGTGCCTTGAATCAGTGTCAACCATAGCAGACGGCATAGCAGTAAAACAGCCGGGAGAAAACACCTTTTCGCTCGTAAGAGAATACGTAGACGAGATAGTGCTTGTGAGCGAGGACGAAGTGGCAAGCGCGATTTTAGCCTTGATTGAAAAGAACAAGATGATAGCCGAAGGCGCAGGAGCAGCAGCTGTAGCAGCAGTTATGTTTAAAAAATTCCCGACCGAAGGAAAGCGCATAGTAAGCATAGTATCGGGCGGCAACATTGACGTTACCAGCCTCTCAAGAGTTATAGACCGCGGACTCTTAAATTCCGGACGTTCATCGAGCCTTCTTATTGAGCTTATCGACAAGCCGGGTCAGCTCAAAGAAATTGCCCGAATCATAGCCGATTGCGGCGGAAACGTAACCGGAGTTCATTACGAAAAAGGAAATACCGAGCGTATAAACGGCTGCTTCCTCAGAATAGAGATGGAAACCAGAGATTATGACCATGTAAATCTCATCACCCGCTCGCTGCAAAATGAAGGATTTAAAATCGTATACAGATAGAATTTTGTGCAATTAACGAATCTGACACAGCCCACAGGCGAGAAATAAAATTTAAGCAAATTTCTCCGGGAATTTTGCAATTTATGAGAGACAAATCATGCCGAATAGTGTAGATTAATAGGTGGTAGAAATATTTGACGAACATAAACTTGGAGGTGCCTTTTTTAATGGAAAACATTGAAAACTATAAATGCCCGTGTTGCACAGCTCCTTTGGTTTACAGCGGAAAAAGCGAAAGTTTGCATTGCAAATCATGCGGCAACGACTATTCGGCGGAGACGATGGAGCAGCTCTTAGAGGCTGAAGCAGGCGCTAAGAGCAAGTCAAAATTTGACTGGGGAAAGTATGAACCGAGAGAATTTGACGATGCCGAAAAAGAAGAAATCGTTTTATATAATTGCCCTTCGTGCGGAGCAGAAATAACCGGAGACGATACAATGGGCTCGACCATATGCCCGTATTGCGGAAATTCAACCATTATCAAGGGGACTTTTGAGGGCGCGGCAAAACCGGATTGCATTCTGCCATTTAAACTTGAAAAGTCAGATGCTATGGCTAAATTTGAAGCGGACTGCAATAACAGGCCGTTCCTGCCTGATGAGTTTAAAAATAAAAAAAGAATATCTGAGATGAGCGGAGTTTATGTGCCATTTTGGATGTTTGACTGTGATTGCGACGCTACTATTACATATAATGCTCAAAGACATACAATGTGGAGCGACAGCAAGTATGATTATGAAAAGACCGACTATTTCAAGCTTTACAGACAAGGCTCGGTAGCTTTCAGCAATATACCTGTCGACGCGTCACAAAAAGCAGAAGACAATTATATGGATGCGCTCGAACCTTTCAAATATGATGAGGCAGTGGACTTTAGCCGAGGGTATTTGTCAGGCTATCTCGCAGATAAATACGATGTATCTGTTGATGATTCTGTCGGCAGAGCAAATGAAAGAGTCAAAAACTCTACAGAAGAGGTTTTTAAAGATACCACTTCCGGATATTCCATGGTTATACCGGAACATTCGAGCATTCAGTTTTCTGACGGCAAGGTGCGATATGCGTTGGTGCCGGTATGGATGCTGAATATAAAATATAATGATAAAATGTATAAGTTTGCCATAAATGGTCAGACGGGAAAGGTTGTCGGCGAGTTTCCTATAGACAAAGGCAAGAAGAGAAAGTTTTTCTGGAAAAATTTCGGCATAACTTTTGTAATTGCAGCGGCTGTTGCTTCTTTGATAACGTACCTTGTATTGTAGGGGGTGAGACGGATGAGAAAAAGAATCTCAATATTTGTGGCATTTGTCATTACTGTAATGTGTTTCGTCCCTACTTTATCTTTTGCTGATACATATTTTGTTTCCGATAATGACGGCATTCTGGACAATGCTGAGATTACAATTTTAGAGACAAGATGCAGCTGGCTTGGCGAGGAAGGCATTGAGCTGATGATTGCAGTGGACGCGACTGAAGGCGTTCAGGCGGCTGATCAAGTCGATGCGTTTGCAGACAATATGCTGGCAGGCTCAGGCGTTATGCTGTGTATAAACGATGCGACTAAAACGCTGGTGGTTAAGGCATACGGAGATGCGGCTAATACTTTTACCGAGGATATGTGCGCTTCCATACAGACTATAGCTCAGCAGCAATACAGCAATGTGGGAATTTATGAAGCCTGCCAGAGCGCAGTGGTTAATACGGAGTATGCATTCTGCGGATATGCTTTGCTTGAATCGGGATTTTATATGCCGGCGCTGCTTGACGAGGTAGGATATCTCACAGATGATGAGGCGCAGGAGGTAAGCGACAGGCTCAGCGAGTTGAGAAATACATATAATTTTGATATAGCTGTTGTGGTTACAGAGACTTTGATTGCAGATACGGCAGAGGCTTCTGCCGATGACATTTATGATTACAACTTCTTTGGCGCAGGCGAGGAGGATAACGGAATATTGCTCTATGTGAGCGCAAACCCTCGTGAGTATCAGATTTCAACTCACGGGACGGGAATTGAATATTTCTCAGATGATGCGATAGCTGAGCTTCAGGACAATGTAGTTTCGTACTTGTCTGATGATGATTATTATGGCGCATTTATGGCATATGCCGATACTGTCGAAGAGGTTCTTTCGGGAAGCTTTTCTTCCGGAGCTTCCGGGAGCGAGGATTTCTCTTTGTCTGATTCAATCACCGTAGGCGTGGTAGCTGGTTTTATAATTGCATTAGTGCTCACGTTGATACGAACAGGAGCTAAAAAGAAACAGATGAATGATGCACGAACTGCTTCTTATGCGAACGAATATATGAAAAAAGGCTCGTTTGACCTCAAGCGTTCAAATGATTTATACCTCTATTCAAATGTAGTGAGAAGAGAAAAGCCTAAAGAAAACAACAATTCTTCCGGCAGTTCGCATACTTCGTCAAGCGGCAGAAGTCATGGCGGCGGAGGCGGCAGCTATTAAAAAATTTGATTAAAATGATAGAGATTTTCTAAGGGAGGAAATTTATGGGACTTATTAAAGCGGCTTTGGGTGCGGCTGGCGGAGTTCTGGCAGATCAATGGAAAGAGTATTTCTATTGTGAGTCGATGCCTGCGGATGTTTTGATTACTAAAGGAGAAAAAAATACATCTAAAAGATCTTCCAACACAAAGGGCTCTGAGAATATCATATCGAACGGCTCTGTGATTGCGGTTGCTGACGGGCAGTGTATGATAATCGTTGACCAGGGCAAGGTTGCGGAAATCTGCGGCGAACCGGGCGAATTTGTATATGATACTTCTACAGAACCGTCGATTTTTTGCGGAGAACTGTCGAAAACTATTCCGGAAGTATTCAAAAACATAGGAAAACGTTTTGTTTTTGGCAGCGAACCTCCGAAGGATCAGAGGATTTACTTTGTTAATACAAAAGAACTTATAGGAAATAAATACGGCACACCTTCACCAGTGCCATTCAGAGTGGTTGACACTAATGTAGGTCTTGATGTTGATATTTCTCTCAGATGCTTTGGCGAATACAGCTATCGCATAACAAATCCTATACTTTTTTATACTAATGTAAGCGGTAATGTGGACGAAGAATATACGAGAGACAATATTGACAGTCAGCTCAAATCGGAGCTTCTCACGGCTCTCCAGCCTGCTTTTGCGAAAATCAGCGAGCTGGGAATAAGATATTCTGCGATTCCTGCGCATACAATGGAATTAGCTGATGCGTTAAACGAGGTTTTGAGCAAGAAATGGGCAGAGCTCAGAGGTATCGAGATTGTATCGCTCGGTGTTTCTTCTGTAAAAGCGTCAGAAGAAGACGAGCAGATGATCAAAGAGCTTCAGAGAAATGCTGCGTTCAGAAATCCTAATATGGCGGCAGCTCATATGGTTGGTGCTCAGGCTGAGGCTATGCAGAGTGCGGCTAAGAATGAAGGCGGAATGGGCGCTATGGGCGGATTCTTTGGAATGGGAATGGCTCAGCAGGCAGGCGGAATTGATGTGGGTAGGCTTTTTACTATGGGTGGGCAGAATGGACAGCAGGCTCAGAATCCACAGCAATCTCAAAAGCCACAGGCTTCGGCAGGTGCAACGTGGAAGTGCAGCTGTGGTGCGGAGAATAAACAAGGCAGCAAATTCTGTTCGGAATGTGGAACACCAAAACCGGCTCCTGCGGGAGAGTGGACTTGCAGCTGCGGTGCAGTGAACAAGGT
>CAVIBE010000148.1:0-4081 GCA_963640885.1 Oscillospiraceae bacterium
TACATGGACTGGTAAGAGACGCTCAGGGAAGAAAAATGAGTAAATCTCTCGGAAACGGAATAGACCCGCTCGAAATGATTGAGCAGTATGGCGCAGACGCTCTCAGATTCATGCTCATGACAGGCATAACTCCGGGCAACGATATGCGTTTCCAGACAGAAAAAATTGAAAGCGCAAGAAATTTCGCAAATAAATTATGGAATGCATCGAGATTTGTTTTAATGAATGCAGAGGATTCTCAGCTGATTTGTGAAGAAGAAGCTATGAAGAATCTGAAAGCGGAAGACAAATGGATTATTTCAAGAATAAATTCTGTAGTAAATGAAGTTAGCGCAAACCTTGAAAAGTTTGAACTCTCATTTGCCGGACAAAAAGTATATGATTTCATCTGGAACGAATACTGCGACTGGTATATCGAGATTGTAAAAGGCAGACTTTATGCAGAAGACGGAATTGACAGAAATACAGCAATATTTGTGCTTATAAAAGTACTCAAAGACATGCTTAAGCTGCTGCATCCGTTTATGCCATTTATTACAGAAGAAATCTGGAGCTATTTGCCGGGCGCGGAAGGTATGCTCATAAACGCTCACTGGCCTGAATATGACGCAAAGATCGATTATACTGCTGAAACTGAAAAGATGGAGCTTATCATGGATGCTGTAAGATGTATCAGAAATATAAGAGCTGAAGCGGGGGCACTGCCTTCAAGAAAGCTCAACGCTTTTATTGCGGCTGACGAGAAAACAGCGGAAATGCTTTTATCTGACGAGAGATATATAAAATCTCTTGGTAATATAACCAATATAACGCTGCTCAAAGACAAGACTCAGGTTTCACAGGATGTAATGTCCGGCGTGATCTCAGGTGCTGAAATCTTTATTCCGATGGATGATCTTCTTGATTACGAAGCTGAGGTTGAGAGACTTACAAAGGAAAAAGAAAAGCTCATAAAGGAAGTTAAGAGAATCGAAGGCAAGCTGTCAAATGAAGGCTTTGTCAAGAAAGCTCCTGAGAAAGTTGTAAATGAAGAAAAAGCTAAGCTTGCGGGATATAACGATATGCTTGAAAAGGTAAGTGCAAGACTGGCTGTAGTTGAGGGAAAACTTTCAAAATAATGAATCAAGAATACTTATTAAAAAAGAGTATAGAAAAAATAGGCGAATTTGCCAGATTCGGAAGCAAACCGGGACTCGAAAGGGTCTCGGAACTTCTGAATCGGCTTGATAATCCTCATAAAAATTTGAACGTAATACACGTAGGAGGCACCAATGGCAAAGGTTCAGTGTGCAGATACGTGTATTCTGTTTTGCATGAGGCAGGATATAAGGCAGGTTTATTTATTTCTCCCTATATCGAAGAATTTGTTGAGAGAATCGAATACAACGGCAAAACGATTTCTCCCGAAGACCTTTATAGAATTACGGAGCTTGTGACAGAAAAAGCTGCAAATATGGTAAGCGAAGGTCTGGAATCTCCAACAGAATTTGAAGTGCTGACGGCTATCGCATTCAAATATTATGAAGAAAAAAAACCTGATGTTGTGATTTTAGAGGTCGGTTTAGGCGGCAGGGGTGATTCTACCAACGTAGTCGAAAAACCTCTGGCTACATGCATTGCTTCAGTTTCTTATGACCATATGGATTATCTCGGCGATACTCTCGAAAAAATAGCCCGGGAAAAATCTGGAATAATAAAGGATGGCTGTCCGATTGTATTTGCGTCTTTGGAAAGCGGCGTAATTAAAGTTCTGGAGGAAAAGGCGCTGAGCCTTAATGCGCCGATTTTCAACGTTTTTGACTATAAGCCAAAGATAACAGGCGAATATATGGACAGCGTCGAGTTTTCTGTAAGGCTTGAAAAAAGCGGGTTTGAACATATAAAAACGGGTATGCCGGGCTTACATCAGATGTATAATGCGGTCTGCGCTCTGAAGATTTTTGAAATTTTGCAATATGAGCACGGGTTCAGAATTTCGGAAAATGCCATAAAAAAGGGAATGGCTGAAGCAAAGCAGCCGGGAAGAATTGAGATTGTAAGCAAAAATCCGCTGGTTGTGCTTGATGGTTCGCACAATCGTGACAGCGTCAGAGCGCTTAAAGAGTGGGTTTGTAAAAACTTTGCTAAGGATGAGCGGATTTTGATAGTGACCGGTGTGTTGAAGGATAAAGAATATGAGCTTATTGCTGAAATTTTGACGCAAATCGGGGACGATTTTATCGTAACTGAGCCTGACAGCCCAAGAAAATTGGATGCAGAAATATACAAGGCTGTAATTGAGAGCAAGCTTAAAGGAAAAGGCAGTGTCGCGGCCATTAAAAATGTTGAGGAGGCTGTGCGATCTTCCATGAATAAATTTAATGTTAATAAACCGAATAAAGAATGCTATAAAGCATTGATTTTTACAGGATCTTTGTATATGATTGGTGTTGTCAGAACAATGTTTAAGGATATCGATGGAGGTATAATCTGAAATGAATGCAAATAAAGTAATATTATTTTATAACAGTCATTCCGGTGCCGGAACATTCGCAACTAATCTTGACAGAGTTATTGAAAGATTTCAAGAGCGAGGTATGCAGGTATTCCCGTACAAGATAGACTTTGAGCCAGAACCTATGATTGAATATCTTAATTCGCTGGATAAGGATTCAATATGTAAGGTCGTAATTGCCGGCGGCGACGGTTCGGTGGATATATGTATTAATGCGCTTGTCAGAGCGGATTATCATGCTCCTTTGGCAATTTTCCCTACGGGTACGGCAAACGATCTCGCAAATCATCTGAATATTCCTAAAGTTGTCGAAGCGATGATTGATGTTGCATTTCAGGAACATTATGTACCTCTTGATGTGGGCATGATAAATGAGCGTTATTTTGTAAATGAGGCAAGTCTGGGATTTATAATTGACGTCAGCCAAAAAACCGAGCAGAAGGTTAAGAATGTGTTCGGTATGGTAGGATATTATATAAAAGGTCTTGAGGAGCTTCCTAAAATAAAGCCTTTTGCGGTTAAAATAAAGCATGATGGCATAGAAGCGGAAGAAAAGATTTATTTTATGCTGGTTATGAATGGAAATACTGCCGGCGGGTTCAAAAAGTTGGCGCCCAAGGCGAATGTGAGTGACGGAAAATTCGATGTTATTATGTTCAGAGAATGTCCGGTAATTGATTTTGTCAATCTGGCGGTTAAAGTAATGAGAAGGGATCACATAAAAAGTCCTTATGTTGAGTTCTTTCAGACTGAGGAGATTTTTATAGATTCCGAGGTTCCGGTCGGAACTGATATAGATGGGGAAAAGGGTCCCGGTTTTCCGCTTCATATCAAGGTGCTTCCGGGCAGGTTCAAGGTCAACGCTCCGAGAGCTATCAGATAATTTTTGGCACTTTTTCAGGGCTGAGCAGTATAATCTCGTAATCGTGATAGGAGCGATTAATCTGACTTATATTGTCTCAGTTCTTTTGTTTTGAAAAAATCGAGGAAAATTCCGCCAACAACTTGCACAATTTCGGCGAATTTGTTAGGATATTCGTGATAATTTTAAACTTTACCCGCAAAGGAGAAGACAGGAGGCAAAATTAATGAAGATAACAAACGACGTTTTATATGTAGGCGTAAATGACCACGAAGTAGACCTTTTCGAGGGTCAGTATATAGTTCCAAACGGCATGTCATATAATTCATATGTGATAATCGACGAAAAAATAGCCGTAATGGATACGGTTGATATAAATTTTACTGAAGAATGGCTCGAAAATCTTAAAAATGCACTGAGCGGAAGAACCCCGGATTATCTCGTAGTTCAGCATATGGAGCCGGATCATGCAGCAAATATAAAGAACTTTGCAGAAAGATATCCTGAAGCAAAGATTGTATCTAATGCAAAAGCTTTTGCTATGATGGACAATTTCTTTGAAATGGACATAGAAGCAAGAAAAGTTACAGTAGAAAACGGCGGAACGCTTTCTCTGGGAAAACACGAGCTGACATTCGTATTTGCACCGATGGTTCACTGGCCTGAAGTAATGGTAACTTATGACAGCACAGACAAAATCCTGTTCTCGGCTGACGGCTTTGGAA
>CAVIBE010000148.1:4091-5270 GCA_963640885.1 Oscillospiraceae bacterium
TTGGAAAATTCGGCGCACTTGATGTTGATGAAGAATGGGATTGCGAAGCAAGAAGATATTTTATAGGCATAGTTGGAAAATACGGCGCACAGGTACAGGCATTGCTTAAAAAAGCGGCTGCACTTGACATTCAGATAATCTGCCCGCTGCACGGTCCGGTGCTTACCGAGGATCTCGGACATTATATCAATCTGTATGACATATGGTCATCGTATTCTGTTGAATCAGAGGGCGTTATGATTGCCTACGCTTCTGTTTATGGAAATACAAAAAAGGCTGCTGAAATTCTGGCTGAAAAGCTTGAAAAGAAGGGCTGCCCTAAAGTAGTGCTTTGCGATTTGGCAAGAGAGGACATGGCTGAGGCTGTAGAGGATGCTTTCAGATACGGCAAGCTGGTCTTAGCGTCAATAACATATAATGCGGATATTTTCCCATTCATGAAGCATTTTATCGATGCGCTTACAGAGAGAAATTATCAGAAGCGTACTGTTGGACTGATCGAAAACGGCTCATGGGCTCCGATGGCTGCAAAAGTCATGAAGTCAATGTTTGAAAAAAGCAAGGATATCACATGGCTTGATACTACTGTGACAATTAAATCGGCTGTAAAGGCGGAAAATATTGAGCAGCTTGAAAAAATGGCAGACGAGCTTATTTAAAAAATTAAGTTTTCTGATTTTTAATTTAATTTTTCTGACATTCCAAAGGGAACGGTTTTTAATCGTTCCCTTGTATATGAATTGGGAAAAACGTCGGTCAAACGGACTGATGGTTGACATATAAGCTAACAGATGAAAGGAATAAAAAGTGAAAAGACAAGGTAAAAAGATTCTGGCATTCATAATATGCGCAGCTATGCTCATAGGTATGCCGCTTCAGTCTATGGCATATGACGGGTTGTTGCCGGAATCTGATTTAAAACTGATGATAAATGATACTGCTCAGTATCTGTCAAATGAAATTGCGCAGCCTCAGGTTGGCTCGATAGGGGGCGAGTGGGCTGTTTTAGGGCTTGCAAGAAGCGGACTAAGCCTGCCGACCGGGTATTTGGACAAGTATTACGAAAATGTTGAGGCTTATGTCAAAAGCTGCGGCGGAATTTTGAGCGAACGCAAATATACGGAATATTCAAGGGTTATCATTGCACTGACGGCTATTGGCAAAGATCCGACGAATGTG
>CAVIBE010000148.1:5379-6952 GCA_963640885.1 Oscillospiraceae bacterium
ATGATCTCACGGCGGCTTTGGGTGATTATGATAAAACTGTCTATCAGGGACTGAACGGCGCTGTCTGGGCTTTGATTGCGCTTGATTGCGGAAATTATGAGATTGCGAAAAACGCTGGTGCTGCGACGCAGGCAACTCGCGAGATGTATATAAAGCGGATTTTGGATGCGAGATTGAGTGATGGCGGCTGGGCTTTATCCGGCGCTGTATCTGAGCCTGACATTACGGGAATGGCGCTTCAGGCCCTTGCAAAATATACTGACAGAGAGGATGTGCAGGAGGCTGTAAACGGTGCTTTGGAATGTATGTCGAAATATCAGCTTGAGGATGGCGGTTTTGCGAGCGGAGGCGCTGAAAATTCGGAAAGCTGTGCGCAGATGATTGTTGCGCTTTGTGAACTTGGGATTTCGCTAGATGATGCGCGTTTTGTGAAAAACGGAAATTCGATGCTTGAAAATCTTGCCGGATTTTACAAAAGCGGAAACGGATTTTATCATGTTAAGGATGGAAGCGGCTCGGCTATGATGGCGACTGAGCAATGTATGTATGCGCTTGTTGCGGCTGAGCGGTTTTATGAAAATAAATCCAGTCTTTACAGAATGTCTGATGTTAATAAAGGTGAATCGGATGATTCTCCTGGCGGGTCTGATTTTTCAAAAGCGATTTTGAAAATTGTGGGTCTATCTGTAGGCTTAGGAATGGTTGCCGGTTTCGGTAGATGAGGTGGATATGATTAAGAATAGAAAAGGTTTTTTGCTTTGTCTGTTGGCGGCGGTTCTGGTTATTTTGCTGGCTTTATCGGGATGCGGAAGCTCTGATGGGGGCGAGGATTCTGTTGGCGGTTCTAATGCTGATGGTGCTGTGTCGTCTGTAAATCAGGATGAGGATGGTGCTGTGGCTGAGGATGAGTTGGCGGTTTCTCAAAATGATGAGCAAGGTGAGGTAGGCGCGGCTTCTGGTGATGAAAAAAAGGCGGATTCATTGAAATCAGGGTCTGTGGCTGAATCGGGTAAACAGAGCAATTCAAAAAATGAGGGCGCAAGCAAGGCTTCGGAGGAGCTGTCTTGTACGATTTCGGTTCGTTGTGATACGATTCTTAATAATATGTCGATGCTTGATCCGGCTAAGGCTGATATTGTGCCTGCGAATGGTGTAATTTTGGCTGCGACAACGGTGGAGTTTTCGTCTGGTGAGAGTGTGTTTGATATTTTGAATCGTGCGTTAAAAGATAAGCGTATTCATTTTGAGTTTGTAAATACGCCGATATATGACAGTGTTTATATTGAGGGGATTAATAATATTTATGAATTTGATTGTGGTGAGTTGTCGGGATGGCTTTACAAGGTGAATGGGGTTTTCCCGAATTACGGGTGTTCTAAGTATCTGGTTAAGGCTGGTGACAGGATTGAGTGGGTATATACGTGTGATTTGGGCGCTGATGTAGGGGCGGCGGTATAGAAAACGTATCTCAAACTGCGACCTGTGGGTGCTCCGCGCCGTAGGAAACGTGCCTGCGTTGTCGCTCCGTGAACGTGATTTGCGGTGCTGCGTGATACGACTCTTGACAAATGCA
>CAVIBE010000149.1:0-1033 GCA_963640885.1 Oscillospiraceae bacterium
AAATATATATTAAAATAATTAAAAAGGAATAACAGAATCAGGGTGGTGATTATATGGAATATAAAGATTATTACAAAATATTGGGTGTTGAAAAAACAGCAACAAAAGATGAAATAAAGAAGGCATACAGACAGCTTGCAAAGAAATATCATCCTGATAAGACCAAGGGTGATAAAGCAGGAGAAGAAAAATTCAAAGAAGCAAACGAAGCATATGAAGTTCTGAGTGACGATGAAAAGAGAAAGAAGTATGACCAGTTCGGTCAGTATGGAAATTTCCAGGGCGGAATGAACATAAATCCGGAAGACTTCGCTTCAATGTTCGGCGGATTTTCAAACTTCAGCGGCAGCGGATTTTCGGGCAGCAACAGCTCAGGATTCTCAGATTTTTTCAGCGCAATGTTCGGCAATGGGTTTGGCGGAAAAACCACCTATCGAACATACAGCAGCGGCCGAGGATTTGGAGGGCAGGATTTTGGCGGCTTCACCAATATGTATACGGGTCAGAATGCAGGTTTTGACAGTGGGTGCGGCAGCAGCTGTGGCGGAGGATGCGGTTCTCATTCCGCTCCTGAGGTTTCATATGATTTGGAAACTGCGATGACCGTAGATATTAAGGATGCTTTTAACGGGAAATCCGCAAGAATAAGCTACAATAACGGCGAAGGCAAAAAGACGATTACAGTTAAAATTCCTGCCGGTATGGAAAATGGCAAAAAGATAAAATTAAAAGGTCAGGGCAGAAAAGCCGCAGACGGAAGTCATGGCAATCTTATGATAAAAATCAATATAGATGCAGGAAAAGGCTGTGAGCTGAAAGGCAAAGACCTTTATGAAAAACTTGAAATCTATCCATGGGAGGCATATACAGGAGGATATAAGACAATAGAAACTCTGGATGGAAAAATAAAGGTTAAAATTCCCGAAAAAATCAAATCGGGTCAAAAAATAAAATTGGCAGGCAAGGGTTATCGCGACATGAAAGGTGAGCGCGGCAATCTTTATATAGAAACTGTCATTTCAAACCCGGACGA
>CAVIBE010000149.1:1043-4524 GCA_963640885.1 Oscillospiraceae bacterium
TCAGATAATAATTGAGTGAGAGAGAATAAAAGGATGTGAGATTATGAATATTGAAAGATTTACACAAAAAGCACAGGAAGCTATAGCAGGTTCGCAGGAGCTTGCTCTTAAACTCGGAAACCAGCAGATTGACGGAGAGCATCTGCATATGGCTCTTTTGCAGCAGCAAAACGGGCTTATTGCGAAAATTTTAAAATTTATGGATGTCAATACCTCTGCGCTTGAAAGCGAGCTTATGACGGAGCTTGATAAACTTCCGAAGGTTTCAGGAGAAACACAGCTGTATCCTACAAACAGATATACCAAGCTTCTCCTTGATGCGCAAACTCAGGCGGATAATTTCAAAGACGAGTATATAAGCGTTGAACATATATATCTTGCGCTCTTAGAGGAAAAGGGCGGAAAGAATGCCGCTTTATTTAAAAAGTATGGAATAAACAAGGACGGCTTTATGAAGGCTCTGAGTAATGTGAGAGGCAATCAGAGAGTGACAAGCCAGAATCCGGAGGAAAATTATGAGGCTCTTGAAAAGTATGGCAGAGACCTTGTTGATTTGGCAAGAAAAGGCAAGCTCGACCCGGTTATCGGGAGAGATGCTGAGATAAGACATACAATTCAGATCTTGTCGAGAAGAACAAAGAATAATCCGGTGCTCATAGGCGAGCCTGGCGTAGGTAAAACTGCGATTGCAGAAGGTCTTGCACAGAGAATCCTGAATGGAGATGTACCTGAAGGCTTGAAAGATAAGACTATTTATGCGCTTGATATGGGCGCTTTGATAGCCGGCGCAAAGTACAGAGGTGAATTTGAGGAAAGATTAAAGGCGGTTATTACTGAAATCGAAAAATCTGAAGGCAGAATTATACTGTTTATTGATGAAATTCACAACATCGTAGGCGCAGGCAGAACCGAAGGGTCTATGGATGCGGGCAATATTCTTAAACCGAAACTGGCAAGGGGCGAGCTGCATTGCATAGGCGCTACAACTCTTGATGAATATAGAAAATATATTGAAAAAGATGCTGCGCTTGAAAGAAGATTCCAAAAAGTCTTTGTAAACCAGCCTACTGTTGAGGATACGATTTCTATTCTCAGAGGCTTGAAAGAAAGGTTTGAGATACACCACGGAGTTAGAATCACAGACTCGGCACTGGTTTCGTGCGCTGTATTGTCTGACAGATATATAAGCGACAGATTCCTGCCGGATAAGGCGATCGACCTTATGGATGAGGCTGCTGCTCTGATAAGAACAGAGATTGACAGTATGCCTGTTGAGCTTGATGAGACCAGAAGAAAGATTATGCAGCTTGAAATCGAAAAACAGGCTTTAGGAAAAGAAGACGACAAAGGCTCTCAGACCAGACTTGAAAATATTGAGAAGGAACTCTCGGAGCTTAGAGAAAAAGATGCTGTTATGAGCGCTCAGTGGGAAAACGAAAAGAAAGCTATCGGCGGCATGAAAGAGGTAAAACAGAAAATCGAAACTGTTAAACATCAGATAGAAGAAGCCGAAAGAAATTACGATTTGGAAAAACTCGCAAAACTCAAATACGGAGATTTGCCTGAGCTGCAAAAACAGCTTGATGACGCAAAACAGATTCAGGAAAAGGCTAAGGAAGAGCGACTTTTGAAAGAAGAAGTTGACGAGGAAGAAATTGCGGATGTTGTATCAAAATGGACCGGGATTCCTGTATCAAAACTCGTTGAAAGCGAAAAAGAAAAGCTGCTCAAACTCGGCAGCCAGCTGCATGAACGCGTAATAGGTCAGGACGAAGCGGTAACTTCGGTTGCGGAAGCCGTACTCAGAGCGAGAGCCGGACTTAAAGATATGAGCAAACCGATCGGCTCGTTTATCTTCCTCGGACCTACAGGTGTAGGTAAGACCGAGCTTGCAAAAGCTTTATCGGAAGCGCTGTTTGACAGCGAGAAAAATATGATTCGTATTGATATGTCTGAGTATATGGAGAAACATTCTGTATCGAGACTTGTCGGAGCGCCTCCAGGATATGTAGGATATGATGAGGGCGGTCAGCTCACCGAAGCGGTAAGAAGGAGACCTTACAGCGTTATCCTGTTCGATGAGATAGAAAAAGCTCATCCGGACGTGTTCAATATTTTGCTGCAGCTGCTTGACGACGGGCGTTTAACCGATAATCAGGGCAGAACGGTTGACTTCAAAAATACGATTATCATAATGACTTCTAACCTGGGAAGCCAGTATCTGACAGAGGGTGTGATGGCAAACGGCCAGATACATCAGGATGTAAGAGACATGATAATGGGCGAGCTCAAATCGCACTTCAGACCGGAATTTCTGAACAGAATAGACGATACTGTAATATTTACTCCTCTTAATAAGGATGAGATTGTTAAGATTATTGACTTGCTTGTTAAAGATATTGCTGAAAGACTGGCGGAGAGAAATATTACGCTTGAACTTACCGAAGCGGCTAAGAGCCACATTGCTGATGAGGCGTACTCGCCGGTATATGGCGCAAGACCTGTAAAGAGATATTTGCAGAAGCATATTGAGACGGGGCTTGCTGAAAAGCTGATAAAGGGTGAGATAACAGAGGGCAGTCATGTAGTATTGAATTACGACGGCAGCGAGTTTGTTTATCAGCAGGAATAAATTGTAAGGAATAAAATTTTGACAAATTTATTGTAACATGGTAGTATGCTTACAAAAGAAGGGCACTACAGATAGACGGTTAGTCTGAAAAGTGATTGGTTATGAAAGTAACCGTTCAAATTTGCGATTCTTGGCGGTTACTTTCGTGATTTGTTAATATCTTTACCGAATGTATATCCGGCAAAGGGCGTTCTTAATCTTTTTTAAGAGCGCTTTTTTTATTCTCGCATCTGAAAATTACAAAGGCGCCGGAGATTATCATAAGAGCGCCGAATACGGTAAAAATCGCCGGAACTTCGCCCCAGACAATAAATCCGAGTATCGAAGAAAATACAATTGTCGTATAGCTGTAAATCGAAATCTCAGTCGCAGGCGCATATTTATAAGCCTTGGACAGCAGGAGCTGATATATGGTGGCGATGATTCCCAGTGACAACAGCTGGCAAAACTGAAACAGGGTAGGCATTACCGGCTTTTCAAAAAGCATTACCGGTATGCAGCCAAGCGCACAAATTGCAGAATACCACAGAACGATTACCTGAGTATGTTCAGTCTCCCTTGCCTTGCGCAAAAACGTATAAGTGATTGCCATGAAAACTGCCGCCAAAACAGCGATTATATAGTAAAAGTTAATTTCTGCAAATCCGGGTCTGATTATAAGCACCGCGCCGACAAAGCTCAGAACCAAAGCAATGAGATGAAACGACCTGATTTTTTCGCCGAGGAAAACCCAGCACAATATTGCGAGCAGAAACGGATATGTATTCGATAAAGTTACGGCTTCAGCCATAGGCGCATAGGTTAATGCCATATAATAGAAAAATGTACTTATAAACCCGGTCACGCCGC
>CAVIBE010000150.1:0-2354 GCA_963640885.1 Oscillospiraceae bacterium
ATATTGACGCAGTTCTTAGAGGATTGAGGGCAACCATGGATTTTGAATATGAAATACAGATGGCTCAGATAAATTCAAAGCTTCATAAGGATATGGAGACTGTATTTTTAATGACAGACGAGAGGTATTCGTATATAAGCTCAAGCGCGGTAAGAGAAGTTTACTCGCTGGGCGGCGAAATTTCAGAGCTGGTTCCTGAAAAAATATATAAGTACATGATAAACTATAAAAAATGATGGGGGTAAAAAAATGAAAGTATATGATTTGTTAGAAGAACTTAAAGAAATAGCACAGAACAGTTCCAAAGTACCGTTTTCGGGAAAGTCATTGGTTGATGCTGAAGATATTTTGGAAATAATAAACGAGATAATAAACGAGCTCCCGTCTGAATTACAGAGAGCTCAGTGGATAACTGATGAGAGAAACAGACTTATCAGCGAAGCTGAGAACGAAAAGAACGTAATGCTTGAGGATGCGCGTGCGCAGGCTGAAGCACTCATAGATAGAGATGATATAACAAGCAGAGCAAGAGTTAAGGCTGAAGAAATTATTTCAAATGCTGACCTTCAGAGCAGAAATCTCAAGATGCGTACATATGAATATCTTGACAACGTTATGAATTCAATGCTCGAAAGAGTTGAATATGCAAGCAGAGTATACATGAACGATATGTATGATAATCTCAGAAAATCTTTCGACCAGATAACAGAAACTCTTACTGATAATAAGACTGAAATCAACAGCCTGGCTTATCAGGAAAGTGTAAAAGGAAAGACGAGAGATACTCTTGATGATAATTTCCTCCCTATTGAGCATGATGAGCAGGGCGGAGACGAAGAATAATCCTGTTATCACAAATTTAACGGCGTGGCTTCGGTCAAGCCGTTTTTTTGATAGCTGCGCTTGTTTGGAGGCAACCTTCTGTGCCGTTGCGTGAATCGCATTTCGTTTTGAATGGTTCGCGACCTGTAGGGTCTCCGCAATACAGGCCTCACGGTCGTGATGAAAACGACCGCTGCGACCTATATTGCCTCCGCCCCTGTATAATTCGCGTATTGAACGCCACCGAAACGTGCATTTTACAACGTTTCGCGTAGGGGACGGTTCGTAACCGTTCCGTGAATGCGATTTGCGTATGGAACGCGCCTTTGTGCCGTTGCGCCCAAAAAAAACAATTGATTTGATTGAGAGGTTTTTACATGATAACTGCCGGAATAATAGCGGAATATAATCCGTTTCACAACGGACATAAATTTCATATAGAAGAAACTAAAAGAAAAACGCAAGCAGACTGTATTGTGGCTGTAATGAGCGGGGATTTTGTCCAGCGCGGCGAGCCGGCTGTTTTTAATAAATGGCTAAGGGCTGAGGCAGCGATAAGAAACGGAGCGGATCTGGTAGTTGAGCTGCCGGTTGTATATTCGTGCTCGGGAGCGGAGTTTTTTGCTAAGGGCGCGGTGCGGATTTTGTGTGCGCCGGGCGTGGTTGATTATATTTCGTTCGGGGCTGAGGCGGAGTCGCTTGACGGGTTGAGGGCAGCCGCGAATTTTTTTGGTAATGAGAGCCGGGCGCTGAGCGGGAATATAAAGAAAAATCTAAAGGAAGGGATGTCCTACGCGGCGGCAAGAAGCCGGGCTGCCGCAGAATCGGGAATGAGCGAGTATGCTGAAATTGTTTCTGAGCCTAATAATATACTTGCTGTTGAGTATTTAAAGCAGCTTAATAGTCTGGAAAAGGCAGGCCGCACTGTTCCAGAGCCTGTGCTAATAAAGCGCAAATCGGCGGGATATTATGAGCAGAATCCGGGCGAGGGGATTGCGGGCGCAGGAAAACTAAGGGAATTGATGCGTGAGGGTATGGATATAAACGGATATATGCCTCAGAGCATCGAGGAAGTTCCCTGTTTCAGCGAACAGGCGTTTGAGCTGATTGTATACCGGCTTCTGACGGACGACCCGGAAAAGATTTCCCGGATAGACGGTGTGATAGAGGGACTTGAAAATCGCAGCATAAGGGCTGCAAAGGATGCAATCGACATGGAGAGCCTTATAAATTTAATAAAAAGTAAACGATATTCCAGAACATCAATTCAGCGTATGCTGATGAAAATACTTTTGGGGATAAAAAAATCCGATATAAAGGATTTTGAAACAAATGATAAAGTTTACTTGCGTGTTTTGGGATTCAGCGATAAAGGCGCTGAGCTTATAAGGATCATAAAAAAGCAGGACAGACCGGATGTGACTGTTATAACGAACATAAACCGCCAGCGATTGGAAGATCCGCTCACAAGACGTATGCTCGAATATGATATAAGGGCAGCAGAAGTATATGATCTCATAAATTATGCAAGA
>CAVIBE010000150.1:2364-2745 GCA_963640885.1 Oscillospiraceae bacterium
GTATAATAATGAAAGTTTTAGTAATTAACTGCGGAAGTTCTTCATTAAAATATCAGGTTCTTGATATGGACAATGAAGCTTTACTGGCTAAAGGTCTTGGAGAAAGAATCGGAATCGACGGTTCAGTCATCAAACACGAAAGAGCAGACGGAAAAGGCTTTAAACTCCAGACACCAATGGCAAGCCATAAAGAAGCTATCGAAAACGTTTTTGAAGCATTGCTCAACGCAGACTCAGGCGTGCTCAAGAGCATGGACGAAATCGCTGCTGTAGGTCACAGAGTTGTACACGCAGGCGAAAAATTAACTGATTCTACATTTATTACAGATGATGTTATCAAAATTATTGAAGACTGCTTCGATATCGCTCCATCACACAACC
>CAVIBE010000151.1:0-8013 GCA_963640885.1 Oscillospiraceae bacterium
GTTCAGGTTAACAGAGGATTTAGAGTACAGTTCAATTCATGCCTTGGACCTTACAAAGGCGGTCTCAGATTTGACAAATCAGTTACACTTTCAGTTATCAAATTCTTAGGATTTGAACAGATCTTCAAAAACGCACTTACAACACTTCCTATCGGCGGTGGTAAAGGTGGTTCAGACTTCAATCCGGTTGGAAAGAGCGACGCTGAAGTTATGAGATTCTGCCAGAGCTTTATGTCAGAATTATTCAGACACGTTGGCGCTGACACAGACGTTCCTGCTGGTGACATGGGTGTTGGCGGAAGAGAAATCGGTTTCCTCTTCGGACAGTACAAGAAACTCGTAAACAGATACGAAGGCGTACTCACAGGTAAAGGAGTAGGCTGGGGTGGTTCTTTAGCTAGAACAGAAGCTACAGGCTTTGGTATCGTTTACTTCACAGAAGAAATGCTCAAGGCTGCCGGCGAAACAATCAAGGGCAAGACAGTTGCTGTTTCAGGTTTTGGTAATGTATCTTGGGGTACAGTTACAAAGGCTACAGAACTCGGCGCTAAAGTTGTTACAATTTCAGGTCCAGACGGATATATCCACGATCCAGACGGCGTAACAGGCGAAAAGATTGACTACATGCTCGAATTAAGAGCAAGCGGAAAGAACGTTTGCGCACCTTATGCTGATAAGTTCCCAGGCGCAAAATTCTATCCAAACGAAAAACCATGGGGCGTTAAAGTTGACGTTGTTATCCCATGCGCAACACAGAACGAAATCCACCTCGAAGACGCTCAGAAGATCGTTACAAACGGAACAAAATTCGTTTGCGAAGGTGCTAACATGCCTACAACAAATGAAGCTATCAAATTCTTACAGAGCAACGGCGTAACAGTAGGACCTGCTAAAGCTGCTAATGCTGGTGGTGTTGCTACATCTTGCCTCGAAATGGCTCAGAACAGCCAAAGAATTTACTGGTCATTCGAAGAAGTTGATGCTAAACTTCATTCAATCATGGTTAACATTTTCAAAGAATGTAAAGAAGCTGCTGCTGAATACGGCATGGCTGGAAACTATGTTGCTGGCGCAAACATCGCTGGTTTCTTAAAGGTTGCAAACGCTATGATGGCACAGGGCATTGTTTAATCAATAACCCATTTCAATCTTTACATAATCACTTAAAGGGACTGTTGAAAAACAGTCCCTTTTGTTTTGCGTTAAAACGCGAAATCGTTGGAAAATGGGCGTTTGTCACGGAACGGTTACGAACCGTTCCCTACGAAGAAATGTTGGAAAATGGGCGTTTGTCGCGGAACGGTTACGAACCGTTCCCTACGAAGAAATGTTGGAAAATGGGCGTTTCTGGGTGTTTTCGAGAAAAAAGGAACGGTCTCATCCGTTCCTTTTTTCTGTTATTTAATTGGCGGCTGACTGAAATATGATTTTTATTTCAGTTCCCTTACCCGGTTCGCTTTCTATCTCAATCTTTCCTTTATGAAGCAAAACCGCGTGTTTTACTATCGACAAGCCTAAGCCTGTGCCGCCCGACGCCTTTGAATGGCTCTTGTCCACACAATAAAAACGTTCAAAGATTCTGCCCTGGTTTTCTTTAGAAATTCCGATTCCGTCATCTTTAACAGAAATTACAGCCTTATCGCCCTCACCATATACAGAAACCTCCACATTGCCACCCGGATTATTATATTTTATGGCATTATCACACAGATTATATACAATCTCATCAAGAAGAGCACAAATGCCCATTATATGTACATCCTCGCCTGTGAAAGTGAGATTTATATTTTTTTTGCTCGCCTTATCGTTGAGACGGCTTACCGCCGCTCCTGCAATCGCAAACAAATCTGCATCCTCAAAATCAGGCTCCATTCCCTCATCAAGCTGAGAAAGCCTTATTATATCCTCTATGAGCGTCAATAGCCTTTGCGCTTCTTTTCCTATATGCCCGACAAACCGCGGCACATCCTCCGGCTTTACCATGCCATTTTCTAAAAGCTGCGCACTTCCTATTATCCCCTGCAGCGGAGTTTTTAATTCATGCGATACGTTTGCAGTAAATTCTCTGCGAGTTCTTTCAGCTAAAGCCTGCTCCGTAACGTCAAACGAAAGAATTACTTCACCTATAATATTTCCGCCGGAATTTATCCTGCTTATATCAAATTGATATTCCCTACCGTTTCGACCAGCTCTTATCTCGCTGTGTCCTTCAGTCCAAGCCTTTTCAATAGCATAACTCATATCCACGCTTCTGTCAACCGTCAGGAAATTCTTACCGACAACATCGCCACCGGTTTTATACAAATTTTGAGCAGCCGGATTTATGCTAAGAATAACCCCCTTTGAATCAAGAAGGATTAATCCCTCGCTCATATTTTCCGTTATTTGCTCAAACTCGTCAGTTTTTTGCTGAAGCAATCCGAGCTGATCCGCAATCTGATTGTGCTGCTTATTTATTCTGCCAAGCAGCGGCGCAAGCTCCTCATAAGTTTTATTATCCAAAGGATGCTCCAAATCAAGATGATTCAAAGGCTCCATTATGCGTTTTGAGATTCGCCTTGCCAGGATTGCCGACAAAATCAGCGCTATAACAAACGCAATTATGAGCGGCTGAAGCATTCCAATCAGAATCCACCATACAGAAGCATGGCTTATAGATATACGCAATACAGTTCCGTCATCAAGCTTCTTTGCATAATACATGGTTTTTTCCATGAGCGTCGAAGAATATCGGGTAGTTTTTCCCTTTCCATATTGAAAAGCTTCTTTTATTTCTTCCCTGTCTGCGTGATTTTGCGCATTTTTTACATCAGTCTTACTGTCATAAAGCACACTGCCATCTTGTGCCACCCACGTAAGCCTGTAATTTTCCACTTTCACCTGTTCAAGAAACGATTCCTCACCCGTCTGCACGGCCGCCGCCGCAATATTAAGCTCTTCCTCAAGCTGATTTTCCTGAACATCGCTGAAATACTGATATAATACTCCCATTATAATACCGAAGCTGGCGATCAACACCAGCCCCGCCACCAGGAGAATAGATGTGAATATTTTCTTTGTCATTCATTTGCCTCCAAGCGGTAACCCACATTTCTGACGGTCAGAATCAGCCTGCCGTATTTGCCAAGCTTTTGACGAAGTGTACGAATGTGCATATCAACCGTCCGGGTTTCACCGCAATAATCCGTGCCCCAGATATCGCTCATCAATTGTTCCCTTGAAAATGCAATTCCGGGACGAGATAAAAACAATTTCAACAGTTCAAATTCCTTGTAGGTAAGCTCTATCCGCTTTCCGTCCGCAGTTACCGTATGCTCATCCAGATTTACAACAAGCCCGCCGGATTTCAAGAGGTGTTCCTCCGCAGGTCTATATCGTCTCAAAACCGCCTTGACGCTCGAAACGAACTCCATAATCCCGAATGGCTTTGTCAAATAATAATCCGCTCCCAGATCCAGGCTCTGTACCTTGTCGTATTCCTCGCCCTTGGCGGTTGCCATTATCACCGGTATCTGCCTTAAATTCAAACTGTTTCTGATTCGGCGCAGCAACTCGATGCCATCAATTCCCGGCAACATAACGTCCAATATTATAAGCTCAGGTTTTTCATCTTTTACATCCTGCAAGCTCATCCAAAAATCCTCGCCGTTTTCAAAACCCTTTGTCTGAAAACCGGAGGATTGCAAAGCATATAGCTCAATATCCCTTATACTGGCATCATCTTCCACACACCAAATCATAATTTATTCCTCCACATGTTCACCCGTAACAGAGAAAATTACCCATTCCGCAATATTTGTCGCATGGTCGCCGATTCGTTCAAAATATTTTGATATCATCAGCAAATCAACGAAATATTCTCCGTCATCCGAATTTTTAGCAACAGTTTCTATCAGATATTTTTTCATCATAGCAAAATAGTCATCGACAACATCGTCATCCTCGACAACCTTTCTTGCCAGGTCTATATCACTTTTTACGTAAGCCTCAATGCTCTCGGTTACCATATGGATTGTAGCATCCGCCATTTTCTGGAGAGTCTCAATATTTCCTGCCGGTCTTTTCTCCATATAACATATAATCTCGGCAATATCCTCAGCCTGATCGCCTATACGTTCCATATCGGTTATCATTTTAAGCGCAGCCGATATCTGTCTTAAATCTCTCGCAACAGGCTGCTGCTGTAAAAGCAGCTTCAGGCATATGGATTCTATCGTTCTCTCTTTTTGATCTAATTCTTTTTCCATGGGCGAAATTTTCTTTGCAATCTCCGGGCTCATTTCGGCAAGCGCTTTTGCTGCCGTCGCAATAGCTTCTTCGCACAAAGCTCCCATTTCTATCAATTCTGTGTTAAGAAGCGCAAGCTGTTCATCAAATCGACTTCTCATCATCCAAACCTCCCTGTTATATAATCTTCCGTTCTTTTATCTGTAGGCTGCGAGAACAACCTCTCTGTATTTCCATATTCTATCAGATTTCCTAAGAGAAAGAAAGCCGTCTGATCAGAAATTCGTACTGCCTGCTGCATATTATGAGTAACAATTACTATTGTATACTTTTCTTTAAGCTGCATAGCCAGCTCTTCTATTTTTGAAGTGGATATAGGGTCGAGCGCGCTGGTCGGTTCGTCCATCAAAAGAATCTTCGGCTCAACCGCAAGCGCTCTTGCAATACACAGTCTCTGCTGCTGACCTCCCGAAAGACCAAGCGCATTTTTCTTAAGCCTGTCCTTTACTTCGTCCCATATAGCCGCTCCTCTCAAAGAATTTTCCACGATTTCATCGAGCACAGCTCTGTTTTTAATCCCGTGAGTTCTCGGGCCATATGCGATATTGTCATAGATGCTCATCGGAAACGGGTTCGGTTTCTGAAATACCATTCCGATATCCTTACGCAATCCGTTTACATCTACATCCGAATCGAAAATATTCTTTTCCTTATAACAAACTTCGCCTGTGATTTTGACCTCAGGAATAAGATCATTCATTCGGTTCAGCGTTTTTAAAAACGTGGATTTGCCGCATCCCGACGGACCTATCAATGCAGTAATGCTCTTTTCAGGTATATCAATCTGCACATCATGAAGCGCCTGGTGATTACCATACCACAGGCACAGGTCTTTTACCTTCAAAATACTTTCGCCCGGCTTTTCCACAGCTTTATCTTTTATGTTCATATTACTCATTGATTTCTCCTTTTCTTGAAATAACGTCCGACCATTGTTGCTGCAAAATTAATTATCATTGTCAGAACCATCAGTATCGCCGCAATAGCAAATGCAATCTCAAATTCTCCCTGCTCTTTAGCATATACATATAGCGCAACCGTCAAGGTGGCTCCCGCGCTATTAAGACCGTCGATAAATCCGTTTAACGCATGAGCAAATCCTGCGGTAAACAGCAGCGCTGCGGACTCTCCCAAAATTCTGCCTATTGATAAAATACAGCCAGTTATAACTCCGTCCACACATCCCGGGAGTACAACAGTTCTTATAACTCTCCACTTTCCCGCGCCGAGTCCAAACGCACCTTCACGATAGCTCTGCGGCACAGTTTTAAGACTTTCCTGAGTGGTTCTCATAACCGTCGGCAAATTCATTATTACCAAAGTCAGCGCGCCTGCCATCAGCGAAGTTTGAAAATTAAGAAACTGGCAGAAAAACAACATTCCGACAAGACCGTATATTATTGACGGGATTCCGGAGAGCGTCTCCGCTGCATATTCTATCATTGCTACGATTTTTTTATTTGAAGCGTACTCCGTAAGATAAACTGCTGCGCCTACGCCAAGCGGCAACACTATAACCAGGGTCGCAATTACTATATAAACCGTGTTCATAATATCCGGGAGTATACCGATTCGTCCGCTAAGGTAACTCGGTGAGGTTGTAAGCAATTCCCATGAAATTCCGGAAATTCCTTTAAACATTACATAACCCACCAGAAACAACACTAGGGCGGAAATCAGCACTACGGATATCAGCATCAGTGTTTTCATACATCCAATATATATTTTTCGACTCTTTGACAGTTTCTCTTCCACGTTATGCCTCCTTCTCTCGTTTCAGGAAAAAATTAAGTGCCGCATTTATTATCATTATAAACAGGTAGAGCACCAACGCTATCGAAAAAAGCGCCTGCCTCTGAAGTCCTGCCGAATATGACATTTCGCTGGCTACTGCTGTGGTAAGAAAACGCACGCTCTGAAACAACGCCGGCATATTAGGCACGTTACCTGAAACCATCATTACAGCCATCGCTTCGCCTATTGCTCTTCCTACTCCCAAAACAACGGCTGCTGCTATGCCGCTCTTAGCCGCCGGAACTGATACCTTAAAATAAGTTTCCACCGGAGTTGCGCCAAGCGCCAGCGATGCGTCCTCGTATTCCTGCGGAACTGCTTCGAGCGAAGTTATTGACAGCTTTATAATTGATGGCAATATCATAACTGCGAGTACGATTATTGCAGCCAACAGGCTGGCACCGTCGGGCAGTCCGAAAACCACTCTTATCCCGGGAACAAGAACCAGCATACCTACAAGACCATAGACTACTGAAGGTATTCCTGCCAAAAGATTTACTGCTGCTTCTATGACGCCCTTTACTTTTTTGTTTGCCATCTTTGCCAGATATACAGCGGCAAAGAACCCAATCGGAACACCGATAATTATCGCTCCGGCTGTACCATATATACTTGTCAAAATAAAGGGCAGGATTCCATATGACGGTTCTGCTGCTGTTGAGGCCCATTCTTTTCCAAACAAGAAGTCAATCAAACCGATTTCTCTTATTGCCGGGATTCCCGATATTATCAGATATATTGTAATCATAAGCACGCAGCCTATAGTTACCACGCCCAGCAGGAGAAATATTCCATGGACCAATGTCTCAAATTTTCTTTTTCTACTATTATTCATATTCACTGTTTCTCTTTATAATAATTTCAAGCTTTTTTGTTATAAATTACTAAATATCTGCCGGAAGCGTTCCGGCAGACTTTTCATTTTCACTTTACTCTCTGTAATCCCTTTTATGGTAAATCCCCTGATAATCCTCTTTTTGGGTACCAACCATTCCCCTGTTTTTAGTTTGCAGGTACAACTCCTGCGTTTGTGATGATTTCTGCTGCATCTTTCGATGTTACATAGTCGAAGAATTTCTGAGCTGTTTCAGATAATGCTACGCCTTCTTTTGTTACTAAAACGAACGGTCTCTGTACTTTATAGGTTCCGTCTTTAACTGTATCTTCGCTTGGTGTTACGCCGTCAACTGAGATTGCTTTTACTGAATCGCTAACTGATGCAAGTGAAGCATATCCTATAGCTGCCGGGTTGCTGGCTACTGTGCTGATAACGTCGCCTGTGCTTGTGAGTTCCTGACGATACTGGCAAGCGTCTTCTGTATCTGTTATAGATTCAAATCCGTCTCTTGTGCCGCTGCCTGCTTCTCTTCCGATAACAACGATTTCTGCATCATTTCCGCCGAGTTCTTTCCAATTTGTAATCTCACCTTTGTATATTTTAGCGATATCTTCTAAGCTGAGATCCTCAACCGGATTTTCAGGATTTACTACGATTGCGATTCCGTCATAAGCAAGCACTGTTTCCTGAAGTCCTTCTGATTTTTCTTCATCTTTAAGGCTTCTGCTCGAAAGTCCTATGTCACATCTGCCTTCGCTTACTGCTTTTATTCCTGAGCCTGAACCTGTAGGATTGTAGGTAAATGTAACTCCGCTGTTATCATTCATGAATGATTCGCCTAATGAGCCGATAACCTTTTCCATCGATGTAGAACCGTCAGTGGATACTGTTCCTGCTGTGGTGCTCTCGTCGCTGCTTCCGCAACCTGCGAGCCCGCCTACCATCAGTGTTAACATCATTAAAACACAAATAACTTTTTTCATTTTTTCATTCTTCCTTTCGCTTTCTAATATTTTTTCTCTTTTGTTCATGCTTTAATCTTAAAACCCGGTTGTAAAATGAAAAAGTATTCTTTTGTAAAATCCGTGTCAAAT
>CAVIBE010000152.1:0-3530 GCA_963640885.1 Oscillospiraceae bacterium
ACGCTTATTATCGATATTTTCGTAAATGTGTATTATGGCTTCAGAATTCCGGACGTTGCATGGGAAATTCAGGAGAAGGTAAAAAAAGAAATTCTGGAAATGACAGGCGAAAAAACTAATGCTGTTAATATTCATGTGCAGGGTGTTGAATTTCAGGAAATGATGGCAGAAGATAAAGGAGAAGATAACTGATGAGAAGAGGTAAGTCAAGAGAATTGCTTATGCAAATGCTTTTTGAAATGGATATACAAAATGATTTCAGCACTGAGCGAAAAAACAGATTCCTCGAAAATAACGATGTTAAAGAAGATGATTTTTTTAAAACTGTATTTCAGGCGGTAGTCGACAATAAAGAAGCGATAGATGAAATCATAAATAAAAATTGCGAGCGTTGGTCTGTTGCTACGATGGGAAAGGTTGATATTGCAATCTTCAGACTGGCTATTGCCGAGATGTTTTTCTCCGGAGGAACTCCTGAATCTGTAGCTATAAACGAAGCTGTAGAGCTTGGAAAAAAATTCGGAGAAGATAATTCCGGAAAGTTTATAAACGGAGTTTTGGGCTCTGTTGTTAAAGAAAAAAATGAGTGATAAAGTTAGATGCTGTCTGGGGATTGATACCAGCAATTATACGACCTCCGCGGCAATTGTAGACGAAAAGCTTAATATAGTCTGTGAGTTCAGAGAAGTGTTGAATGTAAAGCAGGGAGAACGAGGTCTGAGGCAATCTCAGGCTTTGTTTGAGCATATAGGTAATTTGCCCGAGGTTATACGCCAGATGGGCTTTGACAGCGGCGGTTTGATTGCGGCTGTAGCGGTTTCTGAGAGACCGAGAAGAATCGAAGGCTCGTATATGCCGGTTTTCAAGGCAGGCGAGGCTGTGGGAAAGTCTTATTCTAGCCTTAGCGGAGCGCAGTATTTCGGTTTTTCACATCAGGAGGGACATATTGCGGCATCTCTTTATTCGACTGAGCTTGAAAAACGCGCTGAAGCGGGAGAAGAATTTTTGTCGCTTCATCTTTCCGGCGGAACTACGGAGATGCTCAGGTGCAGACGAGACATGAAAAACGGTGGATACGAAACTCAGATTGCGGGATGTACAAAGGACATATCTTTAGGACAGCTGATAGACAGGATAGGCGTGAGCATGGGGTTTAAATTTCCTTGCGGAGCGGCGATGGATGAGTATGCTTTAAAATCACAGGAATCCAAGATGGATTTTTGCAGGATAAAGGTTTGCGACGGGGAGCTGAATATTTCCGGAATAGAGACTCAAATTCAGCGATATATAAAAAATGCAGCCGCTGACGACGCTTTGCCTGATGAAATGAAAATCAGCATATCTTCAGCATTATTTTTTAGAGTCGGACAGGCTATAGCTGATATGATAAAGCAGGGAAGAGAGAAAACCGGAATAAAACCGGTTATTATTGCCGGCGGAGTTGCTTCCAGCGCATTTATAAGAAAAATGCTCTCAGGTGAGCCTGATTTGTTTTTTGGAAGCGCGAGGCTTTCCTCTGATAATGCAGTAGGAACGGCGATACTCGGAATGAAGAGGTATTTAGAGAATGAAACCTATAAAAGTTTCGCAGATTAATAAATATATAAAGACGGTGCTTCAAAGCGACCCGCTTTTGTCGAAAATATCCGTTATTGGTGAGGTTTCAAATTTAAAATTTCACAGCAGCGGGCATGTGTTTTTTTCGATGAAAGACAGCACGAGCAGGATAAACTGTTTTATTGCCGCCGAGAAGGTAAATTATCTTCAGTTTTGCCCCAAAGAAGGCGCAGAAATAGTGGCATCAGGATACATATATCTTTATGAAAAGGGCGGAAGTTATTCGCTTAATATATCAGATGTCAGGATTGAGGGCGCGGGAAACCTGGCAGTTGCTTTTGAAAAATTGAAAAACCGGCTGCAAAAAGAGGGTTTGTTTTCACCTGAGTTCAAAAAAACAATACCGCCTTTTCCCAAAACCGTCGGAATAGCCACTTCTGCTACCGGAGCGGCTGTCTGGGATATGATAAGAACTATAAAAAACAAAAACAACTGTGTTGATATAATCTTGTGCCCGTGTCTGGTGCAGGGCGATGGAGCTGCTGCCGATATCGAAGCGGCTATAAATGCTTTTAATCGCATGGAAGAACCGCCGGATGTGCTGATTGTCGGAAGAGGAGGAGGCTCGGCTGAAGAGCTCTGGGCTTTTAATGAGGAAAGGGTTGCGAGGAGCATATTTTCTTCAAATATACCGGTTATATCAGCGGTGGGACACGAGACGGATTTTACCATTGCCGATTTTGTGGCCGATTTGAGAGCCGCAACACCGACTGCCGCAGCTGAGGCAGCAGTACCTGATGTTGGAGAAATTAAATTTGAGCTTGAACGCATTAAGGAAGAGCTCAGACGCAGTATGGAGCGAAAAATTGAAAATCTCAGCAACTTGATTGAAAGATATGACCCTAAACAAATGGCTTCGGAGGTGAATGCCAGGATTCAGGCTTATGAAAACCGTGTGGATATGCTAATGAGAGATGCGGCGATGCTGTTTAAAGAGAGGCTTCACAGGGAAGAGCTTCGCATAGAAAAGCTCAAAAGCCAGCTTGATATCCTGAATCCGGAGAGGATAATGGAGCTGGGATTTGGCGCAGTATCGGATTGTGAAGAAAAACTTATAAAAAGTGTTGCGCTAGTTAAAAGCGGCGACAGCATAAATATTGATATGTGTGATGGCAGAATTAAATGTGTTGTACAAAAGATATCTGAGAAACACTTTTAATATATAAATGAAGTTACGGTAAAAGTTTAAAAGGAAAAATCGGGAAAATGGGCAGGAGAAAAGATATAGAAAAGATATAATAGAAGAAGTTATCAACTTGGATGATTAAAAAGATAAAGATAGGATTAAATAAATGGTCAGGAAAATGGAAAAGGAAAAATGTTTTGAAGAGTCTTATGATGCGCTTATGAAAGCGGTTTCGAAAATGAAGGATGATTCCGTATCACTGGAAGAATTTATCAAGCTCTTTGGAGAGGCAGGAATCCATCATGAAGAATGCCGGGAAATAATCGAGAATGCTAAACAGAAGTTAAAGGAATTGGACAAGAACACAGGCAAAGTGACTGAAATGGAGTAGTGAAAAATGAAGAGTAGGGAATATGCCAGATTAAAAGAGCTTGTAGAGTCTAATTTGTATAATTATCTGCCGGAAAAAGTTGAAGAAAGCAAAACTCTTCTTGAGGCTATGAGATACAGTCTTGAAGCGGGCGGAAAACGCATAAGACCTGTGATGCTTCTGGCTGCTTGCAAAATGGCGGGCGGTGATGAAAACAAGGCTCTTCCGTTTGCATGTGCTGTAGAATTTATTCATACTTATTCGCTTATTCACGATGATCTGCCGGCAATGGATGATGATGAGCTCAGACGCGGAAAGCCGACAAACCATGTTGTATTTGGAGAGGCTGAGGCTATTCTTGCGGGAGATGGGCTTCTCAACAGAGCTTTTGAGATTATGCTTCAGGCAGTTATAAAT
>CAVIBE010000153.1:0-3655 GCA_963640885.1 Oscillospiraceae bacterium
CCTTTGAATACGATGCAATCTGTTCTATTATATAGGCAGCACCTTTTGGAGCATCTTTTTGAAGGATTATGATGTTCTCAAGCAAGGAAGCCGATTGATATATTTCCCTTTCTACACTGTTTGCTCTTTTTTTGATTAAAGCCTCAGATGTGCCTTTTTTAAGCTTCACCGCTATTTTTTCACGCAAAATCCTGATAACAGCCTTCGCACCTTTCAGTTCGTCTGCCATAAGCGATAAAATCCCCAAATTCAGAATTATAACTGCCGCAATATTCAGATTCATAAATCCCCCTTAATAATCAAATTTCCCGTTTTTAACCAGATCCAGTATGGTCATGTTGACAATAAATAAAACTATAATCACACATAAAATTCCCATACCCGCAGGTTCTAAAAGCTGATTTCTAATAAGTTTTCCTAAAGGTATATCAAGCATAAATACCGCAATCCCCACAGATGCAAAGTACGAAATCGGAACCAGAAACTGCACAAGCCTTGTGCTCTCGGAATTTGCTCTTTTCTTTTCCTCATCCAAAACTCTCGCCGTCTTGAGCTGTTCAAGTATATCCTCAAGCGATTCCGTAATATCAAGCCCCTCATAAGCGGCGGCAAAAATACATTGACTCAGCATGAAGCTCCAGTTCGTTTTGATTCCAAAAGCAAATCTTTCTGTCGCTCTTTTGATATATTCCTTGTTCTTTGTATTTCTGGTATCCATAAGCAGCTGAAATATCATATTTCTCGTTACGCTGCATCCCTCAGCCTTATCTTTTACAAAAGCCTCCATCGCGGCAAATATGTTTTTATGATTTATCCTGTAAAAATTCAGCAGACCCGCTACCAGTATTTCAGCCTCTTTACTGCCGTTATTTCTTATTTTCTCAAGTTTGAATCTCAGCCATAAAAAGGGCAGCGCCGCTAAAAATCCTGCCGGAAAAATCGCTTTCAAAGACATGACCGGGCTTAAGATTATAAATGCAGCAAAGAATAAAACAATACAAAAGGTTATAAACTTGAAACCTTTAATCCGCTTTTTAGGGAAAACCGCCATAAGCATAGAATCGACGTAAGATATAAACTGATTAGATTCGTATTTATTCTCAAGCTGTTTTTTAAGGTCGCTTTTCCTTTTCAGCTTTCGTACAAACATTTCAAAAGCTTCACTAAATACGAGAAATAAACCTAAAAGAAAAACTGTATAAATAAAGGGATTTACAAAGCTACTCAGATTCATCGGCAACCCCCTCTGCCAGACTTTTTAAAAGAGAATCGAAGCGATTAAAGGCTGAAATATCTTCTTCATAGCCAATAATTTTTTTATCGGCTCCCATATGATAATAAAAACTCCAGTCGTCCGTATCATAGTTATATTTACAAATCCTTACAACTGATATCTGACCGTTGTTCTCATCCGGGCATACTTCATATATACCCTTCAGCCTTTTTTGGCTTTTATCCTGAAGCTGAACAAAATGAAATATATAATGAAAACTTTTTGCAACCTTTTTCATAGTGGATTCAATATCAACATTGTACTTTCTGGCTATCTCGACAGCCGCATCATAACAAAAATCCTGAGGATCAGAACAATGAAATGTCATTTTCATTCTCCTTGAACCTTTATTGGCTATCCTCACAGCCATATCAAGCGCTACACCGTCTCTGGCTTCAGCTAGAATAAAATAATCCGCATCAGATCTGAGAAGATTTTTAGAAACATTCATCAGCCGTTCATTATCAGCTACGATCTGAATTATAGGTGAATTTTTCATTATGATATGCAAAGGAATTTCCGGGTCTGTCTCAATCAGAACTCCCTCAAGCTCAGGATTTTCATAGCTCTGCCAGGTCGATAAAAACGTACTTTTAGCAGAGCGGACAGCGCCCACAAATGCCGTATTATATCCTATCTTGACCATATTTTTAAAAATATTAATTGCTTCCGGCGGTATCGTATGCCGCCTTGCCTGTTCTTCAAATGAATAATCCGGCACTATATAGCGTCTGAAAATAATCGCATCCTGGTTCTTTTTAGTGAGATTATCACTGTATACGGTTATTCTTGTTCCGTCGAGCAAATACAGCTCGTGGAAGTCCTTGTCCATTCTTTCCTCAGGCGTCCTGAGCATAAGCGCCCTGACAAACTGTTCCCGCCTTTCCTGTGATATTTTCTGATTTTTCAAAACCATTCTGCCATTTTCCATAAAATAAATTCTATCGCCTATAATTTTCGCAGAGCTGCTCTGTCTGTACTCCTCATTAAACCATTCAGCCATGCCTGCCAAGCCCCAGTTCTGATGATAAACAGCATCCGCTAAAGAATTATAGTATGCCGGAAACCTCGCATTCTCCTGAGAAGTGGATTTGAGATATTCGTTTATCTTATCTTTGAAATAAGCGGTTTCCTTTTCATATCCGATAATCGCTTTTTTTTGTATATCAAGAATATCAGCCATATTCTGAGTTTCCGAGTTCCATTCCTTGTCAAACTCTTCGTTAATATCCTTGCACAGCTTCATAAACTCCTTCTCAATATCTTCTTCGCTGAGAATCCTGTACTCGTTTTGCAAATCTTCTCTTATGTAATCCTCGAGATAAAATTTCCCCAAATAATCACCTCCATATCATAGAAAATTGAAAAGCTTTTTCTTCTGTGTTGATTTAGTGCGTTCAGAAAATCCGGCAATTTTCAGCATCTCACGCACCACATCCTTCATATCCTCATTAAATCCGGGACATTTGTAATCCAGGATCAGCTGGCTGTCTATTTCAGCCAATCTTGAAAATGAAGCTTCTTCTTTTACAGTAAAAAATATATCATCCTGTGAAGCTGCGAATCTGCTCCTTATATATGAAACATCGTGAGGATCATTGTAATCATAACGATTTATAATATAATTTTTGAATTTCAGATTTAATGCTCTGTAAACATTTTCTGAATTTTCCATTCTTACAAGAGAGCTTTCATTTTGGTTTAGAACCATAATGTTTATCCCTTTCATCGTTAAGGTTCCTACACAAAGACCTGAATCCAGCTCATTCCCGCAATCAGCCACTACCACATCGAAAACCTCAAATGCCTTTTCCAAAAAAGTTTCAGGAAAATCTACAGAATAATTTCGTTGAGTAAAAACTCCGCTAACTCCTCCCATAATATAAAGACCTTTATCTTTAAGACAGATGTCCTCGAATTCGTCGGAAGAAAACATTCCATTGTCAACCTTGATTTTTATCGTCTCTATCGAAGCGGTATTTCCCCGAAAATAATGGACGTCATCATTGCCATTCATGGCAACGAAAAGAACTTTTGAGTCCTCGATAGCCTCAGAAATGAGCCTTGCGAAACAATGCGATAACATGGTAGTACCTGCTTTTCTGTCACATCCGTGAAATACGAAAAGCCGCTTACCCGCCTCATTCATACATGCTCACCTCCTCCTGCATCAAAATCAGATAACTGCCTGAATAAACTGCTGACGTTATTTTGGAATAATCCTCTAACGTTGCGGCAATTTCAACCTCTGACGGAACAGATATTCCTCCGGTTCTTTCCAAAATCCTCGGTTCTGAAAATCCGCTCGTCTCGGTTACTTCCCTTCCGCTGCTGTCTTTTACAAAAGCGACGTAATAATTTCCTATATATATAGGAACATTC
>CAVIBE010000154.1:0-9581 GCA_963640885.1 Oscillospiraceae bacterium
CATCCAGACCTTTAGTCGGCTCATCGAGCAGCAAAATATCCGGTTTTCCCAATAAAACCTTGCCAAGAGCTGCCCGCTGCTGTTCACCTCCTGACAAATCATAAGGATGATAACTAAGCAGCTCATTCAGATTGCAAAGCTTAACTACCTCCGCAAATCTTTTCGCCTTTTCCTCAGGCTCAATCGTTTGAGATAAAAGCATTTCTTTAAGGTCTTCTTCTACAGTCTTTCTAAGGAAAATCGTTTGCGGATTTTGCGGCAGAATTGCCATTTTCAAATTTTTCTCAACAAGACGCTTTCCTCTTTGAGGCTTCAAAATCCCGCCGATAATCGACAGCGCAGTAGTCTTGCCTGTTCCGTTTCCGCCCATAATGCACAAAATTTCTCCGCGTCTTATGCCAAGCGACATACCCTTGACCACATTTTCAGCATTCTTTTCATAACGAAACCATATGTCTTTCAGCTGAACGACAGGATTTTCAGCGCATTTATACGGCTCAGTCGCTTCTGCAATTTCCTTTTGATGCTTCCCGAGGTCTTTCGATTCAGCCTGTCCCTTGCTTTCAGCTTCAGCCTGTCCATGGCTTTCAGATTCAGCTTGTCCGCAAGCTTGAGCTTCAGCTTGTCCACAGGTTTTGTCTTTGCCTTTTTTTGCCATTTTCTCAAGCCACTGCCTGCCCTCTCTTATCGTGAGCGGACACTCAAAATCATTTTCTACCTCGTAATATACTCTCATAGGCACAGGCATAGCTGCAAAAAAAACATTTTCTGTATCGCGCAAGATTTTAGATACTATCTCAGGCGCTCCGTCTGCGATTATCCGCCCTTTGTCCATGACTATCGCTCTGTCAGAAGCCGGAAGCACTTCATTAAGCCGCTGCTCCGAAATTATTACGGTAGTTCCCAGCTCGCGGTTTATTTTCACAAGCATAGCAAGAAAATCTTCGGCAGCAATCGGGTCAAGCTGGCTCATCGGCTCATCCAATATAATCACGGACGGATTCATAACCATTACTGACGCCAGGTTCAGAATCTGCTTTTGCCCTCCGGACAGCTCCGATATTTTTTTATGAAACCACTGCTGTATGCCAAAAAAAGACGCCATCTCAGAAACTCTTGCTCTGATTTCTTCGGTTTTTAAACCAAGGCTTTCCGCTCCGAAAGCCAGCTCATGCCACACCTTATCGGTAACTAACTGATTTTCGTAATTCTGCATTATGAATCCGATGCGGCTTACCAGCGTTTTTTTATCAATTTCTTCAATCGGCCGGTTTTCAAAATATATCTTGCCCCTAATTTTTCCATGAGGCGAAAGTTCCGGTTTAAACATTCTGAGCAAGGTGGATTTTCCCGAGCCAGACATTCCGCAAAGCGTCACAAATTCGCCCTGATGAACAGAAAAAGAAATATCGCTCAAAGCATTTTCCTCTCTGCCCGGATATTTAAAACTCAAATTTTCTGTTCTATAGATTTCCACTTTTTCATCTCCCATAGTTCAATTGCCACCGGTGTTATACAAATCATAAAATATGCGCCAAACAGGCTCACGCCAAAAAGCGAAAGTTCTGCGCCCTGTAATGCGGGAAAATAGCTGAAATACAGTCCTCCCGAAGCGCTCCCGAATATTATATATACAGCTAAAAATATGATATACAAAAGCAAAATCGCATCTCTCTTGTCTAAGCGATAAATTGAAAAGGCTGTTCTGCCCGGTAATCCGTATCCCCTGCTTTTCATGCTGTCGGCGATTTCGACGGAATTTTCAAAAGCCCAGGTCAGCATTGCCGACATTATTTTAACGCCGTTTCTGAAACGTTTGAATATATTGCCCGACGAAAAGTCGGCGCCGATTCCCTTTTGCGCCGTCCTGACTTGTCTGAGGTGTTCGTTAAACCGCGGAATAAATCGCAATATCATCGACAATACCAGCGAGAGCGACGGAATAATTTTCCCAAACAGATAGATGAATTTATCGCTTGTCATCACTGCATTGTAGCAGGAAAACCAGCATATCACCGACACAATCATTCCTGCCGCCGCCAATCCGTAGATTATTGATTCGAGCGTCAGCGGATTGCCGCTCGGAAGATAAGTTAAAATCGTCATTCCTTTATGGTTGAATGCCGGATTTATCAGAGCTGAAAATACAAACAGCGGCAGCATATATACTAAATTGAATTTTACCGCACGCATACCCTTAAGCAGCACTGAATAACTAAAGCCGGACAGTATGGATATAATGAGACATACAGGGTTCATAAAGAACATCGAAAAAAGAATCACCGAGGTAAAATAGCTGAAATTCACCGCCGGATGACAGTTTTTAAATTCATTCAAAACATGCTCCTCCAAAACATATATTTAAACTTACATCAGTCAAAGACATTTGCGCCCAAACTGATGCTTTAATTTTAAGTCTGCCAAAACAATTATCACGGCAAAGTCCTGTTTTGTCAACAAAAAACGATTTTTCAAAAATCCGCATACGAACCATTTTCAAAATAGTGCAAAAAAGTGTTGACACCAAACCGTGTTATTCATATAATACAGTTAATCAAACCGTATCGCTTGTATAATACAGTTTGCCTGTGCTATGTGCTATGCTTATGCAATTCTTCGCTATGCTGCTGTAATCAAGCGGGCGGATATACTCACTATAACCAAAACGAAAGGCGGGTGACAATTCTATCAGCAATGATTTCGTTTGAAAATTTTACAGCAAAAGAAGGAATACCTCTTTATGTCCAAATAATTATGCACATAAAAAGAGGTGCTGCCGCCGGCATAATAGAAGACGGCGATGAGCTCCCGTCACGGCGTATGCTCTCGGCACTGCTTGGGGTCAACCCTAATACCGTGCAAAAAGCTTACCGCTGCCTTGAAGAAGAAGGCCTTATAACCTCACACTCGGGCGCAAAAAGCTTTATGGTGCTTGATGGGGATAAACAAGAGAAAATTCGCTCCGAGCTTCTCGAAAATGAAATAAAATCAGTTATAAGCTCAATGAAGCAAATGGATATCTCAAAAAGCGAGGCTCTCAGTCTCATAGACATGTATTGGAGGTGATGACAATATGCGACGACATTTATCAATACTCATGCTTATGGCGAGGAAAACCATATACAAAATTCTGCTTATATCGGCCGGGCTTGCCGCAGTTCAGGGTTTCATTTTTTTCAGGCTTTTGAACAGCTCCCTACCCTCGGCTGACGGTGGCAATATGCTGCAAAGGCTGGATCTTTTAATGTCCGGCCACAGGTCGATTGCGATAACATTCGGGATTGCCTTTGTGCTTATTACGGGCGCGCTTGTTTTCACCGCCTGCGATTTTAAGGGTAAACAGAGCTATACGTACCAAAGATTATCAGTTTCACAAAAAGGGGTTTTTTTATTGCAAGCTTTATATAATTTCGGCTGCTATCTGATTCTTTGGGGAGTTCAGCTTATCATCCTGGTGATTATGTGTATGATTTACGTGAAAAAGCAGGATCCTGCGGCGATAGACAGCCAGACTCTCTTCCTCGCATTTTTCAGAAACCGCTTTATGCACAATATAATGCCTCTAGGCGATTTGCCCGTATTTCTGCGAAATATCTTACTCGCGCTGGGACTTGGATTTTCCTCCGCCCTCTTCGCATTGAGACAAAGACTGGGGCGCTTCGATATTGGTATTCTGATTCTGAGCGTCATGACACTGGTATTTTTTAACGCTTTCGATTTAGGCGATCAGACCGGCAATCTGCTGCTCGGAGTAGCTTCGCTGATACTGATATTGGTTGCGCTAAACTACTTATATAGAAAGGATGAGTCCGATGAAGCATAAGGTAATGAAGCATAGTCTTAAAAATTACGCTCCTGCCGGAATAAATCTCAAAGCCGAGGAAACATTTTTCCTGTGCGTTTATTTTGCTTCGATCATCTTTGCCATAACCTGCTTTTGGGGGCGGTACAATACCGAAGCAGGAAACATATATACCACTTATGACGGCAAGCGAATCCTTTCGGGAGTTTTGATGACAGATTATATAGATGTTCTTGGAATATCTTTGTATGGCTTCGCCGTTCTCATAGTCTGCATGGTAGCTTTAATATGTTGGCATTATGTATATCATTACATCGACAGCAGGAGCATCTACACGATGAAAATGCTCCCCAAACGAGGCGAACTGCATAAGCGCTGTCTTGTTCTTCCGGCATCGGCAATTCTGATTGGTCTTGCGACTGCGCTCATACTGCTTGTTGTTTTCTACAAGCTTTATATGATTCTGACGCCGGAGCAGTGCATTATGCCCTATCAATGGGATAAAATCTGGGATAAATTCGGGAGGTTTTACTGATGATTGAAATAAAAAACGTATCTAAAAATTACGGCTCAAAAAACGCGCTCAACAATGTGAATCTTACGCTTCCGCGAGGCGAAATCGTAGGACTTTTCGGTGAAAACGGTGCCGGTAAAACCACTCTGTTAAAAAGCATTGCCGGCTTGATCTCGTATAAGGGCGACATCACTTTGGACGGTGAGCCTGTAACTTACAAAAACATTGCCGACATATCGTTTGCCACGAGCGAGCATTCTTTTTTTCCGGGACTTACGGCTGAGGGTCACAGGCAGTTTTATAAAGAGCATTTTCCTAAATTTTCTGATATGCGTTTTGCCGGGCTTATGGAGTTCTTTGAGCTTCCGATTAACAAGCCTTTGAGAAGCTTTTCGGTCGGTCAGAAAAATCAGTTTGAGGTCATAATGGCGCTCAGCCAGGGCGCAAGCTATATAATAATGGATGAACCTTTTGCCGGAAATGATATATTCAACCGTGAAGATTTTTACAAGGTGCTTCTCGGCATTCTGGAACCTGATGAGACGTTGCTGCTTTCTACTCATCTTATCGAGGAGGTTTCGGATTTTATCGGAAGAGCTGTGCTCATACACAAAGGGGAAATTGCCGGCGACGTCAGCATTTCTGATTTGGAGGATTCCGGTGACAATCTTATGAATTATATAAAAAGCACGTATAATTATCGTAACGATCGTGTGAGCAGAACGCTTGACAAACTCACAGGCGAAAAAGATTGATTTTGAGCAAAAAACAGAAAAACAGATTTTGACCCAAAGATTGGTTTTGAGCAAAAGATCGATTCGGGGCAAAAAATTGTTTTTCAATTTGCAAAAAAGTAGACGAAAGGATTTACCATGAAAAAAAGTATTTTTATATTCGCTCTGCTGCTTCTGATAAGTGCCGGCAGTATAATAGCGGTTCATGCGCTCATCTATCCCGAAAAGGATAATATCGCATTGAAGGAGACTGTATTATACGGCGACAAATCCGCCGCATACGGGCTTTACGCAAAAACTGAGCTTGATTCTGACAATCATTTATTTTGGACTACTGAATGTGATATTGGCGCAGCAAACGATGTCGTTACGGATTTCACATTTTCTCACAAAGCTCAGCAACATTTTTATGAGAGCGAGAGCACTGCCATATCGCTTTATACTTCGAGCAATTTCGGTTATCAAGGCGGAGTAGAAACAGAGAACATAAAAAATGAAGCCATAAAAGCGGTCATCGCAAACACTGCTGCCGGAAAAACTCACACGGAGCAAATACGGCTTAAGGATTATTATGATTTTTTTCCGCTTAATATAAGCATAGATTTCAAAACCGGGAACTCTGACAGCAGCATTGCATACTCTTATTTTCGAGATGAATTGGAATTTTGGGGCGATGAATATCTCGATGATTTAAACAACAATCTCTATGAGGATTTTGTGAATTTTTTCAGGTTTCCGGTCCCAAATAACTATATGCAAAAAATTACAGTCGGCAAGGATGACAAGGGTAATGTCATAGATATCAGTCTTGAGTCTTTCATCCGTTCGGACGATGAAAAAGCCTCTGGCAAGGCTGAGGCTACTTACGAATCATCGGCTATTTATATGGCTACAGTATCTGCAATAACGGAGAATGCCTGCTATTTTACTTTTGTATTGGACGATTCATCTGTCGATATGAGTTTTATTCCGGGAGGCTATGGAATTTACTGCCTGCCGTTTGAAGTTGTTGAGGATAATGCTGATTCTGCGCTTAACAGGGTAAAGATTCACTCTGAAAATCTTAAAATGATTTATGCTCTGAGCGAGGACGCTAAAGTTGAGAGCTTGAATGTAAGCGCTGACGGAAGCAAGCTCCTGCTTTTGACTGAGGAAAACGAATCTTTCGTTCTGACTGTTCTTGATGCAAAAACTTTTAATGAGCTGCAAAATATTGAAATCATGCCAAAAGGCCTGGATGTGAACAGTGCGTTTGACAGGGCTTTTTTCTATGATGATTTTATGGTTATATCCAATGCTGATGGGCGGCTTGCGCTTTTAACTGTGGATTCCTCCGGTCTTTATAATGAGATTTTTGTAACGGATGTTGTTTCGGGCGAATATGACTACTTGCTTTGGGATTATAATTCGGGTTTTGCCTGGAATGGGGAAAAGCTCGCCATGGTTTCGTATGCTTATCAAAAGTACGATTATAATGACGGGTCGTATGGTCTGGCGCAAAAATGCAGCTTTATAGTGACTATATTTGACTCCGGCGGCAAAATGCTCTATCAAGGGTATTACGCAAGCAGTCTCGATACAAGTGGCGATGATTCGGTTCTGTTCCGGGACAGGAGCTTCAGCTACAATCTTAATGACAGCAAATGTCTGCCTCGCGAGGACGCCGTCATAGAAGCCCGTTGGAATTAAGGGTGATTTTATAAAAAAAACTGATATTCGGCGCAACAAACGACCGAATATCAGTTTTTATTTTTGGAATTGCTATGCATTTTACGTATAAAATCAATTTGGTGGAGATGAGGAGAATCGAACTCCTGTCCGAAAGCACTTCCGCACGTCTTTCTCCGAGCGCAGCTTTTAATTTGAAGTTTCGCGTCGGAAAACGCCTAAAAGCAAGCTTTTTCCTCAGCTATCCTTTAAGTTCCGCCATGCTTAAAGGAGTAGACATGACGTTTTCCTACATAAATGACGTTCGGATCTCAGCCTGTAGGTCAACTGAGGCGAACGAGCCGCAAACTAGGCAGCTAATGCAAAGTTATCTTTGTCTTTTCTTTTTAAGGTGTCACTTTTTACGTTGATCAACGCAACGACTCGCTTAACGTGTTTCTACACTCCCGTCGAAACCTTTACATCCCCATAATATTAAATTGTATTTTCGGAAGCCATCGCCTGCTTCCACTTCCATTTTATTAATAAACAGAACAAAAATCAACCAAAATTAATAGCGATTTTTCATCATTTGCTCCATTTTTCTGTCAGCATCCCTCTTCGCCATAGCATCACGCTTGTCATAATTCTTCTTGCCCTTTGCAACCGCAAGTTCAAGCTTCGCAATGCCCTTGTTATTGAGATATACGCTAAGCGGCACCAAAGTCAGCCCGTCAATCGTAGTCAGTCCCAAAAGCTTTCTGATTTCTCTCTTATGCAGCAGCAGCTTTCTCGGTCTCTTAGAGTCTACATTATATCGGTTTCCCTGCTCATATGGCGCAATGTGCATATTATATACAAAAACCTCGCCGTCAACGACCTTCGCATAGCTGTCCTTGAGATTTATTTTTCCCTGTCTGGCTGATTTTATCTCAGTTCCGGTCAATGCCAATCCACATTCATATGTGTCCTCAATAAAATAATCATGCCTTGCCTTTTTATTCTGGCTTAGTACTTTTCCCATAAAAATCCCCCTATTACCAAAGTGGTCATACAAACACAAACACTAACGCAACAACCATGAGCGAAATTGAAAAAGCTTTTATCAGCTCTCCGGCTTCACTTCTCTTTACACTGTTTTTTCTACGTCCTATGCGTCTTACCATTCTCCGACCGCTTTTTGGATAATATACATTTATTTACAAAAGCCCTATCTTATTGAACGGGAACAGCCTTACGACAACCTTACCCATGATGGAATCCTCGCTTACAAAACCGACTCTCTCGTCACGGCTGTCTGTACTGTTAGGCCTGTTATCGCCCATTACGAAAACGCAATTTTCCGGCACTTCCGTAAGCGGCACATCTCCCGGAGTATAATCTCCGTTAATATACGGCTCATCCTGCTTTTCGCCATTAACATAAACATCTCCGTTCGTAATCTGGATAGTCTCTCCCTCAGTTGCGATAATACGCTTTATCAGGAGCTTATTGCTGTCATCATCCATTTTGAGCTCGCTCTCAAATACGATTATATCTCCATCCTCAGGCTCACCTAACTTATATGCCAGCTTATATACAATCAGATAATCATTCGGCTCGACCGTCGGCAGCATGGACTGCTGCTGAACAATAGTAGGTCTTATCACCTGAAGTATCAAAAGCGCAATCACGATAGGAATTATAATCGTTTTCGCCCATTCTATAGCTACAGCTTTTTTGCTTTTTTTCTTATTTTTATTGTCCTTATTATCTTCGTTGTTCTCGTGATTGTCAATGTTTTCCCGAGTTTCATCATTTTCGTGAATTTCGTTGTCTTCATGAGCTACAAGGTTATTATTATCTGTCATTTCCATTTTTATACCTCTTTATACCTCTCCAAACATTTCTCGTTTCATCTTTTCAAGCTCCGGCGGAAGCGACGCAACGAACTCTCGCCCGTTAAGATATTCAAACATCTCGGGGCAGTTTTCAAATCTGAGCTTATAGGCATGGAGAAACTGAGTTGTAAGCCCGAATCTCTGTTTTGCATAAAGATTTCCCTGAGCATTTCCATATTTTATGTCGCCTAAGATATATAATTTCTGTGACGCCAGATGCGCTCTTATCTGATGAGTTCTTCCTGTCACCAGCTGCGCTTCCACAAGCGTAAATCCGTTTTTAACAGCCAACGGCCTTATCACGGTCTCCATAATTTTTAATCCCGGAGTATCCGCATCCGAAAGACTTATCGTATTGCTGCCTTCGTCCTTGCTCATAGCGCTTCTCAAAACCATCCTGTCTTTCAAAATGCCTTTAGCTATCGCAATATAATATTTTCCTATGCTCTGTTTATCTTTTATCATACGGTTCAAGCACTGAAGCGCCAGATTATTTTTTCCAAAAATAACAAGCCCGGATGTATTTCTGTCAAGACGGTTCACCGGTGCCGGAACAAAAGTATTTATGCGAGAAAAACTGTAATCGCCCTTTTCTACCAAATATCCTATAACCTGGTTGACAAGGGTATTTTTCTTCTCGGTTTTGTCGCCGTGAGTCAATAGCCCTTTCGGCTTGTTTACCAAAAGTATGTTTTCGTCTTCATAAACAACGGTAAACTGCTTTTTAGATTTTGAATATGCCGGTTTTTCTTTATTGCCATACTGTTTGACAAGCTCTTCTGACAAATACAGCTGCATCACATCGCCGTTATTGAGCATATACTCAGGCTTTACTCGGCTCCCATTTATCTTAACATCTTTCCTTATTATCTTGTATATATAACTCAGAGGCGCGTTCGGCAAATATTTTTTCAAAAACCGATCTGCTCTCTGTTTTTCCTGTTCTTTTCCTATAATTATCTCTATCATTATAATCTCCTAATCATAATATAATACTATAATAC
>CAVIBE010000155.1:0-1859 GCA_963640885.1 Oscillospiraceae bacterium
AATCAACGCTGCGGCTCCGCCTATAGCCGCAAAATAAACAGCACCATTCCTCACCACAGCCTCTTTTACCTCCTCAGACCGCTGCCCCTTGCCTATCATCCCCGCCTGTCCGAGATCCAGAAGCGTCGGCGCATAAGAGTCCATCCGATAACTTGTCGTAGGTCCTGCCGAACCTATAACCTTGCCTGGCTTCGCCGGAGACGGTCCTACATAATATATCATCGAGCCTTCAATTTCAAATGGCGGTTTTTCGCCTCTTGCGATCATTTCAACTATTCTTTTATGCGCAGCATCTCTTGCCGTATATATCGTTCCTGTTATCAGCACGCTGTCACCCGCTTTAAGCTCTTTAATCTTTTCTTTGTCAAAAGGATAAATCAGCTTTTTCGCCATTACAAAATCACCTCCTTATGCCTTGATACATGACAGTTTATATTGACCGCCACAGGCATACCCGCTATATGCGTCGGATATGTTTTTATTTTTACCGCCAGCGCGGTTGTTTTTCCACCAAGTCCTTGCGGGCCTATACCCAGATTATTTATTCTTTCGAGCAGCTCCGTCTCCATAGCCGCATAATATTCATCCGGATTGGGCTCATCGAGAGGTACGAGCAAGGCTCTTTTCGCCAAAAGCGCCGCCCTGTCAAAAGTTCCGCCTATGCCAACTCCCACAACAATCGGCGGACAAGGGTTCGCCCCCGCGAGCTCAACACATTCAACTATAAAGTCCTTGACTCCCTTTTCGCCTGCCGCCGGCGCAAACATCTTGATTTTGCTCATATTCTCCGAGCCGAAACCCTTAGGCGCAAATATTATCTTTACCTTATCGCCGCCGACTATTTCATAATGTATATGCGCGGGAGTATTATCTGAGGTATTTCCCCGTCTTATCGGGTCTTTTACCACTGATTTTCTCAAGTATCCTTGAGTATAACCGATTCTTACGCCCTCGTTTACAGCTTCTTCGATGCTGCCGCCGGTAAAATGGACATCCTGCCCGACTTCAAGAAATACGCATGCCATCCCGGTATCCTGACATAGCGGCACAAAATCATTTTTTGCAATTTCTATATTTTTTTCGATTTTTTCGAGTATATCGGCTGCTATAGGCCAGTCTTCCTCAATCCGGCATTTTTCTATAGCAGCGCAGACATCTTCGCCCAAAAAAGAGTTTGACTCAATCGCCATCCGGGCGATTGCATCTCGGACAAGATTTACATTCACTTCTCTTATATTCATAATTTCATTTCTCCACTAACTTTTCCTTTAATTTGCATAACTTAACACGACATTTCTCAGTCTTCTTTTCTTTTTTTCAAAAGGCTTCTTCTGTCTGACGAGAGACGCTTCAATTTCCCGATATAATATACTATCAGAAGCAGAAGCAGCATCATAAAAACAAAGGTCACTGTCATGGACACTGTTCCCGACAGGCTCAGCATCCGAACCTGCATATATCCAAGCATACAGATTACGAGTATTTTCATGTACATCAAAAGCTGTCTGACGTTATTTTCTGCTTCCTCTAATTTGTCCTCATCTATTTTCGCAGGATAATTCCACGAATTTGGAAAAAATGAGGCTAATGTGACTAAGCCATACAAGACTGCTGAAACACAGGGAACTATCCACAAATGTCCTTTGCCGCCCCATGAGTCGACCTCGCCCGTTACGCCGTAGTGTGTCGGCACTTTGTCCGGAAGCATCGGATATTTGAATGCGGTATATATAAAAATTGCCACAATCAATATCAACCCGAGTATTTCCAATCTTGAAAGCAGTTTCGTATATCTTATTTTAACCTCGCCTTTTTTGTATGGACCTTTGTGCCCCAACCTTCTAAATACAGCCATATTA